>JAPLLF010000474.1 GCA_026387715.1 Pseudomonadota bacterium | reverse complement strand
GCTTCCTGATCCTCGCCGAGGGCGACACGCTCGACGTCAAGGTGGCCCGCAACCTCAACCGCGAGAACATCGCGGACGCGGTCGCGCAGCTATCGGACTCGATCATCGCCAAGGTCGTGAAGACGCGGAAGCCGCTGATCGTGTCGGACGCGATGCACAACGACGAGTTCTCCTCGAGCAAGAGCGTGATGCAGCTCAAGGTGTCGAGCGTGATCTGCTCGCCGCTGCTCGACAAGGGCCGGCTGCTCGGCCTCATCTACGTCGGCAACGACTCGATCCGCGACCTGTTCCAGCACGACACGCTGCGCGTGCTGACCGTGTTCACCTCGCAGGCGTCGCTCATCGTCGCCAACGCGCTGCTACTCAACGAGCTGCGCCACGACAACAAGCGCCTCAACGAGCGCCTCGAGCAGCTGCGGTTCGGCGAGATCGTCGGCACCAGCCCGCCGATGCAGGCGGTGTTCAGGAAGGTCGAGAAGATCGCGGTGACCGACATCTCCGTGCTGATCACCGGCGAGACCGGCACCGGCAAGGAGCTGATCGCGCGCGAGATCCACACCCGCTCGCCGCGCGTCGGCAAGCCGTTCATCACGATCAACTGCGGCGCGATCCCCGAGAACCTCCTCGAGAGCGAGCTGTTCGGCCACGTCAAGGGCGCGTTCACCGGCGCGGTCGCCAACAAGCTCGGCAAGTTCCAGGCGGCCGACGGCGGCACGCTGTTTCTCGACGAGATCGGCGAGATGCAGATCGATCTGCAGGTGAAGCTGCTGCGCGCGATCCAGGAGAAGGTCGTGTTCCGGGTCGGCGACACCCGCGCCGAGACCGTCGACATCCGCATCCTCGCCACGACCAACCGCGACCTCGAGAAGGAGATCGCGGGCGGCCGGTTCCGCGAGGATCTCTACTATCGCCTCAACGTCGTCAACGTCGAGCTGCCCCCGCTGCGCGCACGCGGCGAGGACGTCCTCGTGATCGCGCGCTACCTGATGTCGCGCTACGCGCGCGAGTACGACTCGAAGGTCAAGGGCCTGTCGCCCAACGCGTCGGTGGCGATCCGCAAGCACAACTGGCCCGGCAACATCCGCGAGCTCGAGAACCGCATCAAGAAGGCGATCGTGCTGTGCGAGTCGACGGTGATCGGCCCCGACGACCTCGGGCTCACCGGCGACGTCCTGCCGCAGATCCTCACGCTCGCCGACGCCAAGGACAAGTTCCAGCGCGACTACATCAACGAGGTGCTCACGCTCAACAACGGCAACCGCACCAAGACGGCGCGGGATCTCGGCGTCGATCCGCGCACCGTGTTCCGGCACCTCGAGAAGGAGTCCGGCGACGAGCCCGACCCGGCGATGTGACCCGCCATCGTGAAGCTGCATACGATCCCCACAGGCCATGACCCAAATGTCCGAATCGCGCGGGTGCGTGGAACGCAGGATGCGTCGTAACCTATCAAGATCCTTGAACGGATCAGCGTTGGCGCGGTCGGTGCATAGGAACGGTGCACTGGTGCATTGGTTGTTGCCCGTGGCTTTCCTCACTGCGTGCGTCATCCCGCCGACCCTGTCGGTCGGGACCGAGGATGCCGCCCCCAACTCGCCGCCCGCGATCATCGCCGTGCGCAGCGACGTCGAGGAGCTCCCCGAGCCTGGGCCGGTGACGTTCGACGTCGGCACGACCGCCGGCTCGCTCAAGATCGACCTGCTCGACACCGACGTCAACGACGCGCTGTTCGTCCGCATCTTCGTCGACTACAACAACCCCGACCAGCTCCCCCCGCGCACGACGTGCCCGGCGCCGGCCAGCGGCAACGAGCGGCGCAGCGCGACGTGCAACCTCACCGGGTTGTGCGTCAGCCAGGACACGGCGAAGGACTCGCTCCTGATGACCATCGTCGTGTTCGACCGCGAGCCGCTCGAGTCCGTCGCGCCCCTGTACAAGGCGCTCCCCGCCGGTGGGCTCTCCACCGAGCGGGCCTACCTCCTCAAGTGCATCGTCGGAGCCGCCAACTGATGAAGCCCCCGACCCTCGCGCTGCTCGTCGGCGTCGCCCTCGGCGGATGCCTCTCGGTACCGGCGCCCAGCGTGCCCGCGTGCTCGACGAACGCCGACTGCAACAGCGGCGCGGGCGAGGTCTGCGAGGAGGGCGTGTGCTGGGGCGATCCACCGACCGGCATGTTCGCCGCGACGATCAGCCCGCCGAGCGAGCGCGACGATCTCGTCCCCCTCGAGCTCGCGACGATCGCGCTCCCCGCGGATGGCTGGGTCGGCGAGCTGGCGCTCGAGCAACCCGTGATGTTCACCGGGCGCGTCGAGGCCTACTGCGCCGTCGACTGCGGCCAGCGGCTGTCGCTCGACGCGACGATCACGATCACGCGGCCGTCGGCGTTCCACGGCGGTCCCGGCTTCCGCGCCGTCGTCACCTCCGAGGGTGCGCTCGACAGCAAGAGCGGCGTGTCGTTCCACGTGGCCCTGCCGCGCACGCGCCCCGGCGACCTGCCCTACACGATCACGATCGTGCCGAACAACCGCAACACGCCTGGCCCGACGATCGGCGCGGCCGAGCTCGTGCCACCGCTCCGCACCACGATGGCGATCGGCGACAACCTCGCCGGCAAGAACTTCCTGCTCGGTGAGGGCCCGCCGCCGATCGTCAGCGGCAAGATCGCGAGCGGGTCCCTGGGGCTCGCCAACTACCGCGTCGTCGCGCTCGGTCGATGGGAAGCCAACGCGCCGCTGGCCGAGGTCTCCACCGTCTCGTACACCGGGACCGACGGCCACTACGCGATCGCGATCGCGACCGGCCTGGTCGGCAACGTCGAGCTGGTCGCCAAGCCGATCGAGATCGTCGACGGCGTCGCCAAGCCGACGCTCCACCTGGGCAACCTCGCCCCGACGAGCGCGGCGCTGAACCTGGCGCTCCCGCCCGATCTCGGCACCTCGGTCCACGCCGACGTCGTGGTCACGGGCAACGACGGCACGGGCAAGATCGGCCCGATCGTCGGCGCGCGCGTCACCGTGCACGCACAGATCGCGGGGCAGATCGGATCGAACGTGTTCATCACGACGAGCTCCGAGGTGACGACGAACGAGGCCGGCATCGCGAGCGTCGCGATGTTCGATGGCGCGGCGTTCGCCACCGAGTACCGCCTCCGCGTCGTACCGCCACCCGGCGCCAGCGTCGTCGCGATCTTCGACGAGCCGATCGCGCGGGCCGCGCACATCGAGAAGCAGCTCGGCGATCGCATCGCGATCGGTGGGACCGTGGTCGATTCCGGCGGTAGCCCGGTCGGCGGCGTCTCGGTGATCGCCCACCCGGCGCTGCGCTTCGCGTGGAGCCTCGATGCACCCGGGCAGGCCTTCCTGGCCGAGATCCCGACCGCCAGCACGGTCACGACCAAGAACGGCGAGTTCGTCGTGTTCGTCGACCCGATCGTCGCGGGTGCGTGGGGCAGCTACGAGCTCGAGTTCGAGCAGCCCACGTCCGATCCCGGCCCCAACGGCATCACCTTGAGCCGCAGCAGCAACTGGCACCGCGACGACATCCAGGTGACCCGGGACGCGACGGTCACGTCGATGAGGCTGCCTCCGATCACGCTCCCCGACGCGGCCTACATCCACGGCAAGCTCGTCGACTTCGACGGCTTCCAGCTCGAAGGTGCGGAGCTCAAGCTGTTCCGCATCGAGGACGGCGGCGTGCTGTGCGGCGAGGTCGCCCACGCCCCCCAGAACTGCATCATCCCCGCCGACCTCCAGGGCCGTGGCTCGAGCGATGCCGATGGCATCGTTCGCCTCAGCCTGCCTCGCCAGTAAGCGCTTGACCCGTCACGGGAGGGCCACTATGGTCCCCCCAATCACAAGTCTGTGTGACTTACTTCACCGCTAGTTTCGTCGACGCCCCCTGGGGCAGTGAGGGACGACGTCGTCCCATCCCTGCGAATCCCCTTGCCGCGTCTCGACCAGTGCTCCGACTGGATGGTCTCGGAGAACACCACTCTGCCAAGGTTTTTTACGATGCCGAACGAAACTGTGTCCCACCAAAACGGTGTGACCGAAGAGGCCGCGATCGCGGTCGTCCAAGCTGATCTAGCCCTCGCCCCCGCCCCGACCGCGCCGACCGAAGACGCGCCTGCCGAAGAGCCCGCCGCTCCGCCGGCGCCGACCTTCGAGTCCCTCGGGCTTCACCCGGACGTCAAGCTCGCGCTCGACGACATGGGCTACTTCACGCCGACGTCGGTCCAGGTGGCCGTGTTCGGTCCCGTCTCGGAGCGCAAGGACCTCATGGTCCAGTCGCGCACCGGCACGGGCAAGACCACCGCGTTCGGGTTGCCGCTGATCAACCGCCTGATCCCGGCGCACCGCGCGCCGCAGGCCCTGATCCTCGCGCCGACCCGCGAGCTCGCCCTCCAGGTCGCCCGCGAGCTCACGCTCATCGGCAAGCACCGCGGCATCATCGTCGAGGCCCTCTACGGCGGCGCCCCGATCGGCAAGCAGATCGAGAACCTCAAGAACGGCGTGCACATCGTCGTCGGCACGCCGGGTCGCGTGCTCGATCACATCGGCCGTCGCACGCTCGACTGCAAGGCGATCGACACCTTCGTCCTCGACGAGTGCGACGAGATGCTGTCGATGGGCTTCCTCCCCGACATCGAGGAGGTGGTCAAGCACCTCCCCGAGAAGCGCCAGACGCTGCTGTTCTCGGCGACGATGCCCGACGAGGTGACGCGCTACTCGCGCCGCCACATGAAGGCGCCCGAGGTCATCTCGCTGTCTCGTGACGGCGCGACGATCAAGGACATCCACCACGCGTACTACATCGTGAGCGGCATCGCCCGCGGCCGCGACCTCCTCAAGGTCATCTACTCCGAGGAGCCGGAGAGCGCGATCATCTTCTGCAACATGCGCGACGAAACGACGATGGTCGCGAAGTACCTGCAGAAGCAGGGCCTCGACGCCGAGCCGCTGTCCAGCGACCTGTCGCAGGCCGACCGCGAGCGCGTCATGGGTCGGATGAAGAAGAAGGACCTGCGCTTCCTGGTCGCCACCGACACCGGCCGCACCGGCCGCGCGGGGCGCAAGGGCGTCGCGATCTCGCTCGTCGGCCCGCGCGAGCTCGGTAACTTCCGCTTCGTGCGCCTCCAGTTCGGGTTGACCCCCGAGGAGCGCGTGCTGCCGAAGGACGACATCTTCGTCGGCAAGCTCAAGGTGGCCCTGCCGCCCGTCGGGCTGCCGGTGCCGGCGGATCCGGTCTCGATCCTCACGCGTGGCGTGCTCGGCACCCCGACGGACCTCGAGCGCCAGATCTGCGACAAGATGCTGGCGTCGGCGCAGGGCAAGCGCGTCCTCGCGCTGCTCGTCGCCGAGAAGCTCAACCTGCTGAGCACCAAGACCAAGCCGCGGGCCAAGCCGGTGGAGCACGTGGAGGAAGAAGTGCGCACCGAGGGCGATCGCCCCGCGCCCTCCGAGCGCAGCGACCGACCGTCGTTCGAGCGCAGCGACCGGCCCGAGCGCAGCGACCGTGATCGCGGCCCGGGTGGTCCCGGCGGCGATCGTGATCGTCCGCGCTTCGGCGGTGGTGACCGTGATCGCGGCCCCGGTGGCGGGGATCGCGACCGCCCGCGCTTCGGTGGTGGCGACCGCGATCGCGGTGGCCCCGGTGGTGGAGATCGCGATCGTCCGCGCTTCGGTGGCGGCGACCGCGATCGTGGTCCCCGTGACCGTGGCGAGCGCCGTCCGTACGAGGGGTCGAACCCCGCCATCCTCGAAGCGACCGGAGCCTCGAGCCCGTCGACGAGCGTGACGACGAGCGTGACGACGGACGTGACCGCGTCCGCGCCCGCGGTCGCGACCGCGCCGGTCGGCGACCGCGGCGACCGTGGCGACCGTGGCGACCGTGGTGGCGATGGCCGTCGCGAGTACCGCGGCGGACGCGACCGCAACGACCGCGACAACCGCGATAACCGTGGTGGCGACCGCCAGGAGAGCCGTGGAGACCGGCCGGCAGCCCCCGTGACGGCGCCCGCCGTCGAAGGCGACGCGCCTCGCATTGACGCGCCCCGCACCGACGCCCCCCGCACCGACGCTCCGCGCGCCGAGGGCGACCGTGGCGATCGTGGCGAGCGTCATGGCCGCGACCGTGATCGTGGTGGACGTGACCGCGACCGTGGCGACCGTGGTGACCGTGGTGGTCATCGTGGCGAGCAGCGCCCTGCCCCCGTGGCGGCAGCTGTCGAGCCTGCCATGATGGTGGAGCAGTCGTTCGGGATGCCGATCGAGGTGCCGACTCCGGCCGCCGCTCCGGTCGTGGCCGCGCCCGCGCCCGCTCCCGTCGCGACGCCGGCCGGCGTCGAGGACGTCGCGCGCAACGCGCTCGAGCGCGCCGATCGCGGTCCGCGGGACCGCAAGGGTGGGCGCGATCGCAAGCCCGCCCCGGCAGCCGCCGAGGGTGGCAACCAGGAGTTCTGGGAGACCTGGGCCGCCGAGAAGACCACGCGTCCCGAGCCCGTGAAGGCGGCGGCACCCGTGGCGACGCCCGAGACGGCGGACGCCAAGTCCGACGACGAGGCCCCGGCCAAGCGCGAACGTGGTGGTCGTGGCCGCGGTCGCGGCGCCGACAAGGATGCCGCGGCCAAGCCGGCCAAGGACGAGAAGGCCAAGACCGCGGCGCCAAAGAAAGACGCCCCGGCCGACGTGGCCGCGGCCCCCGCGCAGGTGGGTCCGGCGGCGGTCGCCGACGGCTCGCAGGCGAAGCTGTTCATCAGCCTCGGCAAGAAGCATGGCGTCTCGGCCGATGACATCCGCGCGTTGCTGTCCGGCCCCGTCGGCGGTGACAAGGCCCGGATCGGCTCGGTGAGCCTACGTGACTCCCACGCGCACGTGCGCGTCGGCGAGACCGACGTCGAGAAGATCATCGCTGGGCTGCACGGCACGCAGCACAACGAGCACGACGTCACGGTCGAGCGCGCGCGCGCCTAGCGTCGAGCGCCGATCCCGTCGATCGGAGCCACGCGCCCTCGGCCGGGGGTCCGATCGACGTCGGCCGTAACCTGCGACCCGTCGCAACGTAGACAGGGCATGCTCGCAACGCTCGCCCGCATCGCCCTCGCCCTCGCCCTCGTCGCCTGTGCGGCGTCGGCCGACGCCTCTCCGATCACGCTTCGCACCGCGAAGCCGAGCGTCGACGTGCTCGTGAAGGAGCTATCTCCGCTCCAGTTCAAGGTCACGCAGGAGAACGGCACCGAGCCGCCGTTCCGCAACCTGTACTGGGACCATCACGCCGCCGGCATCTACGTCGACGTGACGACCGGCCAGCCGCTGTTCAGCTCGCTCGAGAAGTTCGACTCGGGGACCGGCTGGCCGAGCTTCTGGAGGCCCATCGCCCCCGGGGTGACCCAGGACCGCTCGGACGACACGCACGGCATGGACCGCACCGAGGTCCGCTCGAAGGTGGGGGACGCCCACCTCGGACACGTGTTCACCGACGGACCGAGGCCCACCGGGCTACGCTACTGCATCAACTCGGCGGCGCTTCGGTTCGTGCCCGCCGAGCAGCTCGTGGCGCAGGGCTACGCGCGCTACGCGCCGATGTTCGAAGGTAAGAAGTAAGCGAAGCGAACAAGCCACCGCGCATGCCCCCGCACGAACTCGTGGCAGGCTCCACGCGTGCGTCTCGCTCTGGCTGTCGGCATCATCGTCATCCTCGGGCTGGCCGTGAAGCTGTTCCTGATGGTGCGTGACGTTCCGGTGGTCGCGATCACGACGACCCACCCCGCGACGCTCGCGACGAACGCCAGGACGACCAACCCCGGAGGTGGCACGCCCGAGCTGGTCACCGAGAAGCCCGCCGCGCACGACGCGTGGGTCGATCCGATGACGCCGGCGATGCGTGGCGTGAAGACGTCGCTGCGCCGACAAACCGATGCGATCGACTCGTACGTCAGCGACTGCGTCGCCAAGACGCCGACGCAGCTGAGCGGCACCGCCCACCTGACCGTCGCGTTCGCGCGTGCCCCCAACGGCAAGGTCACGGTGACCAGCGTCGGGATCGACACCGAGGTGCCCCCGACGTTCGGGAACGCCACGCTGCTCCACTGCCTCCAGGAGACCGGCAAGCGCATGCTCCCGGACATCCCCGACGACTACGTGACCGTGACCGCCAAGCACCAGGTCGACCTCCAGAACGGCAACCTGATCGAGCACGAGCTGTCGGCGTTCGACGTCTGGCGCCCCGGGGAGACCGAGCCCGTACCGCACTGATCCAGGATTGGCGGCCCCGCCACCTGGTCAGCTTGACACCTGAACAGACGGTCCGTAGGGTCACGGCCACATGTCGAGCCGTATCGGACCCGGTCGGAACGTCCCCAAGCAGGAGCCGGACTCGATCGTCGTCGAGGGAGCTCGCGAGCACAACCTCCAGGTCGACCGGCTCGAGCTGCCGAAGCACCGGCTCGTCGTGATCACCGGGCCGTCCGGGTCGGGCAAGTCGAGCCTCGCGTTCGACACGCTCTACGCCGAGGGCCAGCGCCGCTACGTCGAGAGCCTGTCGGCGTACGCGCGGCAGTTCCTCGGCCAGATGGAGAAGCCGAAGTACGAGCGGATCAGCGGCCTGTCGCCGACGATCGCGATCCAGCAGAAGAGCGCCTCGTCGAACCCGCGCTCGACCGTCGGCACGATCACCGAGATCTACGACTACCTGCGCGTGCTCTACGCACGCGCAGGCGAGCAGCGCTGCTACCAGTGCGACGGGCCGGTCGGGGCGCGCACCGCGGCCGAGGTCGTCGACGAGCTCGTCCAGCTCGGCGACAAGACGTCGGTCACCCTGCTCGCGCCCAAGGCCGAGAATCGCAAGGGCGAGTTCCGCGAGCTGTTCGCCGAGCTCCGCAAGGGCGGCTTCGTGCGCGTGCGGATCGACGGCATGATCGTGCGCCTCGAGGACGTCGACGCGCTCGAGAAGCAGAAGAAGCACTCGATCGAGCTCGTGATCGATCGCCTGACCATCAACGCCGCGGATCGCGGTCGGCTGACGGACTCCGTCGAGACCACGCTCCGCGAGGGCAACGGGACGATGATGGTCGAGGTCGCGGGCGAGAAGGTCCCGCGCCGCTACAGCGAGGCCAACGCGTGCCCGACGTGCGGCATCGGCTTCCCCGAGCTGTCGCCCCAGAGCTTCTCCTTCAACTCGCCGCTCGGCATGTGCGTCGAGTGCAACGGCCTCGGCGAGCGCCAGGCCGCGGATCCCGCGCTGGTCGTG
>JAPLLF010001263.1 GCA_026387715.1 Pseudomonadota bacterium | reverse complement strand
GATGCACGCCGAGGCCGACGTGATTCGCATGAAGCGGCAAGACGACTACTACGCCCATCGTCTTCGCCGCGGCTTGCGGCTATGCCAGGTTCATCGGCAGGCGATCCAAGGCCAGAACGGATCGGGCGTGACGATGGGCCTGGCTGCGTCGTTGGTGCGCGGCCTCGTGCTCAAGATGGAGGACGCACTACGGCTGCTCGACGAGGTCTATTCGCCGCGTTGCATGCCGCCGTGGCCCTACGACCAGCTGGTCCACAAGATCGAGGACGCCGAATACAAGAGCGACAAACCGTGGGGGTACTTGCTCCGTGACGCCACGGACGCGCAGGAAGTACACGGAGGTGAAGATCCGAAGGGATCGCCAGATGGAGCGGTGTCGAGCCTCGTGACGGCCGCTGCCTCGAAACCGGCGAACGTTGCAACGGTCGAGATCATCGGTGTGTACGGCTTGCAGACCAAGACCATCCGCAAGGACGTTGACGGTCTTCAGCTTCGGGTTGTCGACGGCCCGCACGCCGGGCGTGAGCGCCGGCTTCAACTGGATTGGCCGAGGACGTCACGTAGTGTCCAGCGGTGGCATCACCTTGCGCTCGCGACCGGGCTCGACGAGATCCGCGATCCGAAGCGCGAGCTGCTCCGGCGGCGCATCGGAGTCGAGCTGCATCCCGATCCGAAGTACGGCTTCCGGATCGGGAACTTCTACACGCCACCGTGATCGCATCGTCGGGTGGCGCGGCGCACAGCAAGGCAAACGTGCGCCACCTGGCGCTCCTCGGATCATACGCGGCCATTCATCAGGAACGCAGGGCGAAAGGAATAACGACATGACGATCTCAGCACAACGGGCAATCGACGACGCGATGGCGCAGCTCGACGCTGCGCGCGCTGGCCTCATGCGCGCCAAGATCGCGCTTGCACTCGGTACGGCGTACGACGACGTGGTGACGAAGGTCGCTCGCATCCACGGCGAAGTCGGAACCGAGGACGTGCGCGAACCGATGGAGCGAGACGCCGACGAGTACGCACGCGAGAACCAGTACCTCAACAACATCGCCGATCGCGACCTCACGCTGAACACGCCGATCGATCAGGACGAGTACGACTGCTGGCTCGCCGACGATCTCGCGATGGCCGAAGAGCAGTACTTGTACGACATCGAAGTCGAGATCGAAATCGCGAACGAGATGGCTCTGCGCGATCACTCCGCACACCTCCTAGCGAGGAGTGTAGACCTACCGCCCACTGCGAGCCCGCGCCAGCATCGCTCGGTGAGCGCCTGCGAACGCGCAGAGCCTCTGCCCACGTTCAGGGCCTGGCTTGTACAGGTTCATCCGCAAGACCCGGTCTGCGGTTGGGTGCGAGATCCGAACTTCCCGTGGGACGAATCGGTGGACAAGATGGTCGACTACATCGGCCCACCGAGGGACTTCTGGGCCCAGGAGTTCGCGGACGCCGCCGGTCAGTACCGAGCCTTCTGGCGGCAGCGGGCGCACTCGCGGCTGCAACAGCTCATCGGAGAAGGCGACCCTCGTATGCTTGCACTCGAAGCGGCGCGGATCGTCGATGACAAGTTCGCCGATCGGCTGCTCGGCGAGCTGTTGCATGTAGCCGGCGCCGCCGGAGGCGAGGAGAGCGCGGCCCCGAACGACGATGCGGCAGTTCAGTTGTCGCCATGAAGAATGAACCGAGCATGAACGACACCGACGTGAACCACGTCCCCGACGTCATCGACACGCCCATGGTGTCGTCACGGTCAGCGTGCACCACCTGGCGATCTCCTCGGAGCTGCCGTTGCCGACGACTGCAAACGGCAATGACAAAACCAAGACCGATTTTCATGGGGTTGCCCCATCGTTTCCAGCAGGTCGCATGGCGCGAGCATGAGCACGTCGTCGGCCGACATCGTCTGATCTACATGCCGCTCAAGAAGGAGAACATCGATGAGTAACGACAGAATCGAAATGCGCCTACACGAGGTCGAGCTGACCTACTACGACCCGCACGCCGACCGCCTCGTGAATCGCGCGCTCGACGACAACACGTCGCCCAAGACCGAAGCGCATCTGCTGCGCGAGGCCGAGAAGATCTACAACACATGCCGGGTCGTGATCAGGACCGGTACCTGCAACGTGCGTGCTGGTGTCGTCGCGGCGCTTCGCAGG
>JAPLLF010000114.1 GCA_026387715.1 Pseudomonadota bacterium | reverse complement strand
GTGGGTCGGAGGCAAGGAGTCCTCGGGCATCTCGAACCGAATCACGCCTTGCCGACGCTGCGGCTCGGCAACCCGAGGCTTGCGGTTCTCGTCAGTCATCTCGCCGAGAACAAGACCAGCCGTTCCGGCTATTTCCGGAACCCGCTTCATTTCCCATTAATCGACACGTCTTCAGCCGACCTTGAGCCACTTCGCGGGATCGCCGACCTTGGGGCGCTCGCCTCCACGCACGAGGTAGCGCACCGCCGCCGTGACCCCATCGAGCGTGAGCGGGTACATCGCGAACACGCTGGCGATCACCTCGATCGTCGTCCCCGCCCAGAAGCGATCCGGCTCCGGGTTGAGCCAGGCCGCGCTACGGAAGTGTGCGCCGAGCCGGCGCAGCCACTCGTGCCCGGACGCGCGATGTTGCCCGGAGAGGTACAGCGAGCCACCCGGATCGAGCAGCTCGCCCGGGTGCATGAGCGCGTCGCCGACCATCACGAGCTTCTCGTCGCGATCGCTCGTGGCGATCAGGTCCGCGACCTGGACGGGCTTCCTGAACAGCGCGTCCTCGTACACCTGGTTGTAGACGCAGTTGTGGAAGTAGTAGCTGCGGAACTTCGCGAACCGTCCGGACCGCGAGGCGGCGGTGAACAGGCGGCTCATCAGCTCGCTGTGCGGATCCATCGAGCCGCCCACGTCCATCATCAACAGGACCTTGACGCGATTGCGCCGCGGCGGCCGGAACACCACCTCGATCTCGCCGGCGTTCTTGCAGGTCTTGTCGACGGTCTCGTCGAGATCGAGCTCCTCGATCGCGCCCTCGCGGCCGAGCTTGCGCAGGCCGCGCAGCGCCATGTCGATGTGCCGCACGTCGAGCACGACGTCGCGTCGGTACTCGCGAAAGCGGCGCTCGTCGGCGACGGCCATCGCGCTGCGTCCACCACCGCCCCCGACGCGCATCCCGGTCGGGTGCTGGCCGTTGCTCCCGAACGGCGACGTCCCACCCGTGCCGATCCAGCGATTGCCGCCGTCGTGGCGCTCCTTCTGCTCCTTGAGGCGCTGCTCGAACATCTCGCGCAGCTTCTCGTAGTCGAGTTCGCGGAGCGCCTGGCGCTGCTCGTCGGTGAGCCCGTCGAGGAGCCTGGGATCGGCCATCCATGCGGCGAGCTGCGCGGCGATCTCCGCCGACAGCTTGAGCGGATCGACGCTGATGTTCTTGAAGTACGCGAGGAACGCCTCGTCGTACGCATCGTAGTGCGCGATGTCCTTCACGCACAGCGTGCGGCACAGGTAGTAGAACCCGTCGAGCGAGCTCTCGTGGAGGCCGAGCGCGAGCCCCTCCATCAGCGCCATCCACTCGTGCGTCGAGACCGGCAGCTTCCGCTTGCGGAGCTCGAACAGGAAGTCGACGAGCATCGGTCGCCGCTACGCCTTCGCCCGCTTGCCCAGCAGCTCGATGTCCTGCTCGGTCTTGAGCAGCGTGCCGTGGAACGGGATGCCCCCAGACACGCGCGCCAGATCGACGCCGGCCTTGTTGAGCGCCGAGATCCAGTCGATGGGGTCCGAGGGCGACGGCTTCTTGCGGAGCTTCGGCGTCGCGCGCAGCCCGAAGAACAGCTCGAGCGCGTTGTCGAGCACCTTGTCGGTGAGGTCGGGATGGTGCACGCGCACGATCTCCGTCATCAGCTCGCGCGTCGGGAACTGGATGTAGTGGAACACGCAGCGACGCAGGAACGCGTCGGGCAGCTCCTTCTCGTTGTTCGACGTGATGATCACGACGGGGCGCTGCTTCGCGACGACCTCGCGGCCTGTCTCGTCGATCCGGAAGCGCATCGCGTCGATCTCGAGCAGCAGATCGTTGGGGAACTCGATGTCGGCCTTGTCGATCTCGTCGATCAGCAGGACCACGCGCGTCGGCGAATCGAGCGCCTCGCCCAGCGGGCCGAGGCGGATGTACTTCGCGATGTCCTTCACGTCGCCACCGAACCGCGAGTCGTGCAGTCGCGCGACCGTGTCGTAGACGTAGAGGCCATCCTTGGCCTTCGTCGTCGACTTCACGTGCCACCGGATCAGCGGCAGCTTGAGCGACGCCGCGAGGTTCTCGGCGAGCACGGTCTTGCCCGTGCCCGGCTCGCCGCGGACGAGCAGCGGGCGGGCGAGGGCGACCGCCACGTTGACGGCGTGGCGCAGCTCCTCCGAGGCGATGTACGTGTCGGTGCCGCGGAACTGATCGAACGTTCGGTCGTCATCGTCGTGAGAGAACATCCCGACGACCGTAGCAGATGACGCCGAGTTACGGGCTGAACGTCGGTTCGGGCTCGTCGGGCGGCGGCGGTGGTGGCGCGCTGCCGCTGCCGCTGGCCGGCTCCTTGGGTTCCTTCGCGCTACCCGAGCCCGGCGTTGGAACCGGGGTCGGCGTGACCGGCGCGAGCACGAGCTTGGCGTCGTGCGAGTAGGTCATCGACGTCTCGGTCTCGTTCCACTTGCTCGGCTCGATCGTCACGTCGACCGGCTTGTAGCCGCCCTTGGCGATGCGCAGCCTCACGGCCTTCTTGGGCGCGGTCTTGAGCTCGTAGGGGTTCTTGCCGACGACGCCGTCGATGGCGACCACCGCACCCGGCGGATCGCTGGTGACGGTGACGATGTACTTCTTGGCCTCGAGCTTCGCGGTCGCCTTCTCGCCGGCCTTCACGTCGATCTCCGCCGCGAGGTAGCCAGGTGCCGACACGCGCGCCTTGAACGACTTGCCCTTCTCGAGCTTGGCGACGAACGGCGCGGTCGCCGTGATCGTGCCCTTCTGATCGGTGTCGAGGACCTCGACCATCGCCTTGTCGACCGTGGCGGTGATCGTGGTGTCGACGGTGCCGACGGCCGGATGCTCGGCGCTACCGCTGCCGCTGCCACTACCGTTGGTCATGGCCGTGGCAGACCCACTGCCACTGCCGCTGCCGCTGCCGCTGCCGAGGGCGTTGCTGCTACCGCTGCCCGGGGTGACGGCGAGGCTCGAGCCCGAACCCGGGGTGACGACGCTCGAGCCCGAGCCCGGGACCTTGGGCATCGACATCGACTCGACGGTCGGCTGACGGATGACGAAGAACCAGATCGCCGCGCCGGCGGCGGCGACGACGAGGATGATCCCGAGGATGATCGGCGCCGCGCTCGGCCGCTTGGCGATGGGAAGTCGCTGCGAGGACGGCCGCTCGTCCACGTCGTCGCCTGGGGGAACGGCGTGGATCCCCGAGGAGACCGTCACCGCGACCTTGCTGGCGACGGGCGGGGTGATCTGAGGGTTCGAGCTCGACGCCGTCGCCGGCGAGGGTTCGAGTCCGAGCATGGTCTTGGCCGGGCTCGGGGCTTCGCGTGGGGAGGGCGTGGTGTCGAGCACCTTCGGGATCGGCCGCGAGGCCTCCGGGGGGCTGGGCAACACGGGCGCCGAATCGCGGTCGGCCGGGATCCGGGGCTCGATCGGCGCCTCGACCACGGGCGTCGATAGCGTCGGTACGGGCGATACCGCGGGCGTCTGCGTCGTGACGCGTGGCTTGGTCTCGGGGAGGGCGGTCTGCGCGACGAGCTCGTCGAGCGAGCGTACCTTGGTCGCTTCCTCGAACGCTTCCTCGCCGAAGTCCTCCGCGTCCGAATGGAACGGCATCGGCTTGGGCAGCGGCGTCTTCTCTTCGAAGGAGTCGCGGCGGGCCGTGTGGCTACCGCTCTTGTCGTTCTTGGCGGCTGCGCTGTCGTTGCCGAGCAGGCTGTCGGTCACCGCCGCCGACACCACGCGGGTCGGCTGATCGGTGAACAGGGGTGGCTTGGTCGTATCCTTGAGCGGCCGCGCGGGGGCCTGCTTCGCCTTCTCGGCGAGGATGCGTTCGAGCACGTTGGGGCTGCCATCGGCGAGCCGATCGAAGCGCACCCCCATGCCCGGCGCGATCGCGGGACGCGTCGGATCGTTCTCGCGGGTCCAGACGACGGTGCCTTCGCCCGCGATCAGCGGTGACGCATCGCGCAGCTGGAACTCGAACTTCATCTGGGTGCCGACGGCGAGCGGCTCCTTCGTTCGGATGAAAATGCCACCCTGGCTAACATCCACTGCATAGCGCTCGATAAATTGTTCGAGCGTCTCGCTCTTGAATTTGATCTTGAGCGTGACGGGCGTGCGCTTGCCTTGCCGGGTATTTGGATCGACCAAAGCTCTCTCCCAAAGCAACGTCTCGCATCTCTGCAAGCCGTCGATTTGTCTGAATTCTATGGTGATGCTCCTCGCAATGCAACGCGGGGACGAGATTGTGTAGTGTGCGCCCCATGGATATCCGTCGGGTTCTGGTCGCCAACCGCGGTGAGATCGCGGTTCGCGTCATGCGTACATGTGCGGAGCGTGGGATCGAGACGGTGGCGGTGTTCA
Organism: Pseudomonadota bacterium; assembly: GCA_026387715.1. Classification (GTDB taxonomy): domain Bacteria; phylum Myxococcota_A; class Polyangia; order Haliangiales; family Haliangiaceae; genus JABFXX01. Next base: position 11,488 of record JAPLLF010000114.1, on the reverse strand, counting down.
GTGACGTCGACCGGCTGGCGCCGCACGTCTTGATCGCCGACCACGCCGTCGCGATCGGCCCGGCCCCGGCGGCGCAGAGCTACCTGGTGATCGACAAGATCCTCGCCGCGGCCCGCGCGAGCGGGGCCGACGCGATCCATCCCGGCTACGGATTTCTTTCGGAGAACGAGGATTTCGCAGACGCCTGTGCGGCGGCCGGGATCACCTTCATCGGACCCTCGTCCGAGGCGATGCGGAAGATGGGCAGCAAGACCGAGGCCCGCAAGACCGTGACCGCCGCTGGCACGCCGGTGGTCCCCGGGGACAACGGCCCCGAGGGCAACGGGTTTCCGACGGCGGGCATGGCGCTCGTCGCCGCGAAGCACATCGGGTTCCCGGTGCTGATCAAGGCGGCCGCGGGTGGCGGTGGCAAGGGGATGCGGCTGGTCGGCGCCGAGGCCGAGTTCGTCGCGGCCTTCGACGGGGCGCGCCGCGAAGCGACCGCCGCGTTCGGCGATGGCACGGTCTACCTCGAGAAGGCGATCGAGCGGCCGCGGCACATCGAGATCCAGGTGTTCGGTGACACCCACGGCACGATCGTCCACCTGGGCGAGCGCGACTGCTCGATCCAGCGCCGCCATCAGAAGGTGATCGAGGAGGCGCCGTCGCCGGTGGTGACGCCGGAGCTGCGCGCGAGGATGGGGGCCGCCGCGATCGCGGCCGCGCGGGCGGTGAGCTACGTGGGGGCTGGTACGTGCGAGTTCCTGCTCGGCGCCGACGGTGGCTTCTACTTCCTCGAGATGAACACCCGGCTGCAGGTCGAGCACCCGGTGACCGAGATGATCTATGGCGTCGATCTCGTGTCGTGGCAGCTCGACGTCGCCGAGGGCAAGCCGCTGCCGATGACGCAGGCGGAGCTCGACGGCCGTCGCCGCGGGCACGCCCTCGAGTGCCGGATCTACGCCGAGGATCCGGTGAAGTTCTTGCCCTCGCCGGGCAAGATCACCCACCTGCGGGTGCCCGACGGTCCGTACGTCCGCAACGACAGCGGCTGCTACGAGGGCGCCGAGATCCCGGTGCACTACGATCCGATGATCAGCAAGCTCGTCGTCTGGGGAGAGGATCGCGCGCAGGCCGTCGCCCGGATGCGGCGCGCGCTCGACGAGTACATGGTGCGCGGCATCGAGACGAACCTCGCGTTCCATCGGCGCTGCCTCCGCCACGAGGCGTTCATCGCCGGCGAGTTCGATACCGGGTTCATCGGCAGGAACGCCGCGCAGCTCGCGCCGCGGGCCGACGAGACGGCGCTGACCGCGGCGATCATCGCGGCGGCGCTCGACCACGGTCACGGGCAGGCGGCGCGGCCCAAGCCGACGCCGACCACCCATGGTGCGCCGCTGGTGGCGCCCACGACCGAGATCTCGGGATGGCGCCGCTCGCTGCGGTGATCCTCGCGCTCGCGGTGGTCGCCTGCGCTGACGAGGCGCCGGTCGGCCAGCTGACCGACGCCACGTGCCCGCCCACCGCGGCGCCGACGTACGCGAATTTCGGCGCCGCGTTCTTCGACAGCCACTGCCTGGCGTGTCATTCCGAAACGAAGGTGGGCGTCGATCGTGCCGGTGCTCCCCCGACGATCGACTTCGACACCCTCGCGCTCGTGCGCGAGAACACCAGCCGGATCGATCAGCAAGCGGCGTTCGGCCCGACGATCCACAACCGGCTCATGCCACCGGCGAACGCGATGGTCGCTGTGCCCTCCGACGACGAGCGGCGCCAGCTCGGGCAGTTCCTCGCGTGCCTGGTCGGGCGCTGAGCCAGGGTCTGGCGATCCGTGGGGTGGGATCATCGAACATACGTCCGATCGTCGACGGTGTGAAGCTTGCCTCGGTGAACTGTGATGGGTAGAACGCCCTCCCATGGCGCAACAGACCAAGTTCGTGTTCGTGACCGGGGGCGTGGTGTCATCGCTCGGCAAGGGCATGGTCAGCGCGTCGATCGGTGCGCTCATGGAGAATCGCGGCCTGCGGGTCGCGAACATGAAGCTCGACCCGTACATCAACGTCGATCCCGGCACGATGAACCCGACCCAGCACGGCGAGGTGTTCGTCACCGACGACGGCGCCGAGACGGATCTCGATCTCGGGCACTACGAGCGGTTCGTGTCGACGAAGATGTCGCGGCTCAACAACATCACGACCGGCCAGATCTACTCGACGGTGATCGGCAAGGAGCGTCGCGGCGAGTATCTCGGCTCGACGGTCCAGGTCATCCCGCACATCACCGACGAGATCAAGGCGCGCATCCTGCGGTGCGCGGAGGGCTTCGACCTGCTCGTCGTCGAGGTCGGCGGCACGGTCGGCGACATCGAGTCGTTGCCCTTCCTCGAGGCGGTGCGCCAGCTGCGCGTCGAGCTCGGCAGCCAGAACTCGGTCAGCGTGCACCTCACGCTCGTGCCGTACATCCGCGCGGCCGGCGAGTTCAAGACCAAGCCGACGCAGCACTCGGTGCAGAAGCTGCGCGAGATCGGCATCCAGTGCGACGTCCTCGTCGTGCGCTGCGAGCAGCAGCTCGCCGAGGAGCCGCTCAAGAAGATGGCGATGTTCTGCTCGGTCGCGGGCGACGCCGTGTTCCAGTCGACCGACGTCGACACGATCTATCGCCTGCCGGTGATGCTGTCCGCGCAGGGGCTCGATCACAAGCTCGCCCAGCTGCTCAACATCTGGTCGCGCGCGGCGCAGCTCGAGACCTGGGAGGAGGTGGTGCGCCGCATCATCGAGCCCAAGCGCAAGGTCACGATCGGCTTCGTCGGCAAGTACGTGCAGCTCGCCGAGGCCTACAAGTCGCTCAACGAGGCGCTGCTCCACGGCGGCATCGCGAACGACTGCCGCGTCGAGATCAAGCACATCGACTCCGAGGAGATCGAGAAGCTCGGCACCGACATGCTCGCGCCCTACGACGGGATCCTCGTCGGTCCTGGCTTCGGCGTGCGCGGCACCGAGGGCAAGATCACGGCGGTCCGGTACGCGCGCGAGCACAAGGTGCCGTTCTTCGGGATCTGTCTCGGCATGCAGCTCGCGTGCGTCGAGTTCGCGCGCGACGTGTGCGGGCTCGACAAGGCGAACTCGACCGAGCTCGACCCGCAGACGCCGCACCCGGTCGTCGACCTGATGCCCGATCAGCGCGGCGTCGTCGACAAGGGCGCGACGATGCGGCTCGGCGCGTATCCTTGCAAGCTCAAGCCGGGGACCCGCGCCGCCGAGGCGTACGGCACGACCGAGATCAGCGAGCGGCACCGCCATCGCTGGGAGATCAACAATAACTACCGCGACGCGCTCGAGCGCAACGGCATGGTGCTGTCGGGGACCTCACCCGACAACCGGCTGGTCGAGATGATCGAGATCCCGAACCACCCGTACTTCGTCGGCTGTCAGTTCCACCCCGAGTTCAAGTCGCGCCCGGGGGCGCCGCACCCGCTGTTCTCGCGGTTCGTCAAGGCAGCGCTCGCCAAGCACCCCTTGGCCTGACGACGCCCGCGCCGGCGTGCGACACTCGGTCCATATGGGTCCGATGGGGAGCTTCGCGTCGCGGTTTCGGTTCGTTCTCGTCACGCTCGTGCTCGCGGGAGCGTGCGGTGGGGACGACGGCGGTAACTACCACCTTCCGCCGGTTCCAGATGCCGGCCCGATGGCCGACGCGGCCGACGCCGCGGTCGTCGACGTGATGCCCGACGGCAGTCCCAACGTCGCCGATCTGTCGGTCGCGATCACGGCCACGCCGGATCCGGTCGCGGCGAGCTCGACCTTGACCTACGCGATCGACGTCACCAACGCGGGCGGCCTCGACGCGACGAAGGTCTCGGTCGAGCACCGCCTGCCCGCGGGCAACGTGGTGTTCCAGAGCGCGATGGGGACCGGGTGGACCTGCGTGGCCGCGGGGCAGATCGTGACCTGCAAGCGTGACTCGCTGATCGTCGGCCCCGCGCCCACGATCACGGTGAAGATCACGACGCCCCCGACCGGCGGGACGATCTCGACGACCGCGATCGTGTCGTCCGACACGCCCGATCCGTCGCTGCCCAACAACACGCAGACCCTGACCACCACGGTCCTGACGCCCGCGAACCTCGGGATCACGATGACCGACGCGCCGGATCCCGTCGCGGCCGGCGGCACGGTCACCTATACGATCGATCTCACCAACGCCGGGCCCGGCGCCGCGGCCATGCTCGCGGTCACCGACACGCTCCCCGCCGGCGTCACCTACGTGAGCGCGTCGGGGACGAACTGGACGTGCGCCGCCGTCGGGCAGGTGGTGACCTGCACCAACCCGACGCTCGCGTCCGGCTCGTCGTCGTCGATCGCGCTCGCGACCCTGGCGCCGAGCGCCGGCGGCATGGTGACCAACACCGCCACGGTCGACGCGATGACCCCCGATCCGACGCCGGCGAACAACACCGCGTCGGCGACGACGACGGTCAACGCGGCCGCCGATCTCGCGATCGCCGTCAGCGACTCGCCGGATCCGGTCGTCGCCAGCGGCACGCTGACCTACCAGCTCGACGTCGAGAACCTCGGCCCGAACACCGCGACGGGCATCTCGGTCGCCAACCAGCTGCCGTCGGGCAACGTCACCTTCGTCGACGCGACCGGCAGCGGCTGGACGTGTGGCGCGGCGGGGCAGGTGGTCACCTGCACGCGGCCGTCGCTGATCGTCGGCGCGGCCCCGTCGATCACGATCCACGTGCACGCGCCTGCCGCCGCGACCACGCTCACCGACACCGCGACGGTGACGTCGACCTCGTCGGACCTCGTGGCCGCGAATAACACGGCGTCGACGATGACCACGGTGACGTCGTCGGCGGACCTGTCGGTCGCGGTCGTCGACTCACCCGATCCGGTCGCGACGACCGGCGCGCTGACCTACACGGTCGACGTCCAGAACGCGGGCCCGAGCGTGTCCTCGATGGTCAGCGTGACGAACGTGCTGCCGACCGGCGCGGTGTTCCAGAGCGCGACGGGGACCAACTGGGCCTGCGCCCTGGCCGGCCAGACCGTGACCTGCGCGACCGCGTCGCTCGCGATCGGCAACGCGCCGCCGATCACGATCAACGTCACCGCCCCGAACGTCGACAGCGTCGTCACCGACACCGCCGCGGTGTCGGCGATGACGACCGATCCGGTGGCGGCCAACAACATGGCGATGGTGACCACGACGGTCAACGCGCCGTCCGATCTCGCGCTCGTGCTCGCCGCGACGCCGGAGCCGGTGGCCGCGCAGTCCCTGCTGACCTACACCCTCGACGTCACGAACAACGGCCCACGCGACGCGACCAACGTCGTCGTCACCGATCGCCTCCCCGACGGCAACGTCTCGTTCCAGAGCGCGGCTGGCATCGGCTGGGCGTGCGCGCTCGCCGGCCAGATCGTGACCTGCACGCGCCCGTCGCTGCTGGTCGGGGCCGCGCCCACGATCTCGATCAAGATCACGACGCCGGCGACGTTCTCGACGCTCGTCGACACCGCGGCGGTCAGCGCGTCGACGTCGGATAACGACCTGTCGAACAACTCGCGCACGGTGACCTCCAACGGCGCGACGCCGTTCGCCGACCTCGCGATCGCGATCGTCGACGCGCCGGACCCGTCCCAGGGCACGACCTCCGTCGGGTGTCCGGCCATGGGCAACTGCACGACCTACACGGTGACGGTGACCAACGCGGGGCCGCTCGACGCGACGGGGGTGAGCGTCGAGCTCACGCTGCCGCTCAACGGCTCGTTCTTCAGCGTGGTCGGGTCCGGCTGGGTGTGCCCGGCGCCGGCCTCCGGCAAGGTGACCTGTACACGGGCGTTGCCGGTGGCGAGCGGCGCGACCGTTCCCGACATTACGCTGATCTGGAAGGCCCCCTCGCCGGGTGGCTTCTCGATCGTGCTGAGCGCGAAGGTCGACAGCACCTCCACCGATCCTGATCTGACCAACAACACCGCGACCCAGGACACGACCATCCTGCCGTAGGGCCATGAGATCAGCTGCGAAAGCAAGGACCGGGCCATACCCCCCTTTACAGGTGGTAGGGCATTGAGTACCCTGTCTTCAAGCTTCGTACCACGAGGCCTACACCCTGTTAACTAGCTGAAAAAATACCGTAAAGGTAGAGGAGTTCCCCATGGGAATGGAAATGCGACAAGAGCTGAAGCTGTCGCAACAGCTGGTGATGACACCCCAGTTGCAACAGGCGATCCGCCTCTTGCAGCTGTCTCGCATGGAGCTCGCGGAGCTCGTCCACGACGAGCTGCTCGAGAACCCGCTGATGGACGACGAGATCGATCTCGACGCCGAGCGCAGCGGTGACCGCGACGAGATGGGTGGCGACCTCCAGCAACTCCACCAGCTCGAATCGGCCGGCTCGACCGAGACCCCGATCGAGGGCTCGGTCGTCGATGGCGTCGCGCAGACCGAGATCAAGGGCGACGCGGCGGCGGTCAACGAGATCGACTGGGAGAACTACCTCGACAGCTACGCGTCAGGCCCGTCCGCCGGGCCCGGCTTCCGCGGCGACAGCGAGGAGATGCCGTCGCTCGAGCAGACGCTCACCAAGCCGCCGAACCTCTACGAGCACCTCGCGTGGCAGCTCAAGATGACGAACCTCCCGCTCGAGCAGCTCGAGATCGGGATGACCATCCTGGGGAACATCGACGCGGACGGCTACATCAAGGATCCCCCGCTCACCGAGATCGCGTCGGACCTGGGCGTCACGGACGAGGTCTGCGAGATCGTGCTCGAGAAGATCCAGACGTTCGATCCGATCGGCGTCGGCGCGCGCTCGCTCGCGGAGTGCATGCTCATCCAGTGCGTCGCGGCAGGTCAGGACGACGACCTGTGCGTCAAGATGATCAAGAGCCACCTGGGCAACCTGGAGAAGAAGAACTACCAGGCGATCGCGCGCGACCTCAAGCAGCCGCTCGAAGAGATCTACGAGGCCGCCAAGGTCATCATGGACTTCGACCCGCGCCCCGGCCGTCAGTACTCGTCGGACGATCCGCACTACGTCACGCCCGACGTCTACATCCACAAGGTCGGCGACAAGTACTTCGTCGTCCCCAACGACGATGGGCTCCCCAAGCTCAAGATCAGCGGCTTCTACAAGAACGCGATGGGCAACAGCGCGGCGTCGAAGGACTACGTGCAGGACAAGCTGCGGTCGGCGCAGTGGCTCATCCGCTCGATCCAGCAGCGCCAGCGCACGATCATCAAGGTCGCCGAGTCGATCCTGAAGTTCCAGCGCGAGTTCTTCGACAAGGGCATCGCCCACCTCAAGCCGTTGATCTTGCGTGACGTCGCCGAGGACATCGGCATGCACGAGTCGACGGTGTCGCGCGTGACGACGTCGAAGTACGTCCACACGCCGCAGGGCATCTACGAGCTGAAGTTCTTCTTCAACAGCGGCATCTCGCGCACCAACGGCGAGGACCTCGCGTCGCAGGCCGTGAAGTCGAAGATCAAGGAGCTCGTCGGCGGCGAGGACACCAAGCGGCCGCACTCCGACCAGAAGATCGTCGAGCTCCTCCGCAAGGGCGGGATCGACATCGCGCGCCGGACGGTCGCGAAGTATCGCGAGCAGCTCGGCATCCTGTCGTCGAGCAAGCGCAAGCACGTCTTCTGATCGACGCGAACACGAGGGCTTAAATCATGCCGGATGACCCCGCACCTCCCAAGGCGCCACGCGAGAGCCAGGACAGGATCGTCACGTTCCGCGCGCCCGAGGAGATCGCGACCGTCGTGACGGTGGATCCCTACGAGCTCGCGCTGATCTTCGCGGTGCAGGTCGACGAGCTGATCGAGAAGGCAGGGGCGCGGTTCCACATCAAGGAGCAGCTCGACAGGTGCGCGATGGCCATCGCCATCGCCGTCGCGCGCGCGCGTCACGAGCCGGTCGCGGGGGATCGCCGCCGATCCTACCGGACCGCCCGCCGTCTAGCGGTCGACTGCGTGACGATCCTCGACATCCTGCACCGCCGTCACAGCGCGTTCGCGGAGCAACTCGGGCCCTGTCAGGTCGTCGCGGCGACGCTCGTCGAACGACTCGGCGTACTCGCGCACGCCTAGTTCGTTCCGGTGTACGATCGAGCCACACGGTGCCAGGGGCACCAATGGCTCGAAGGAGGCTCGATGCAATTCGCGGTGACGTTCCGACACATGGAACCGACCGAAGCTCTGAAGTCCTACGCGCGCGAGCGCATGGACCGCGTTCGGAAGTACCTACCCGATCCCATCTCGTGCCACGTGGTGCTCTCCACGGAGCGGCACAACCATCGCATCGACGTCACGTTCCAGTTACACAACGGACTGTCGGTCGCGGGTCACGAGATCACCGAGAACATGTACAGCTCGATCGATCTCTGCATCGCGAAGATCGAACGACAGGTTCGCAAGTACAAGGGCAAGCTCGAGGGCATGAAGGCACGGCCACACCACGTGGCCCCTCAGCCGTGGAACCACTCGATCGTGTCCGAGACGTTCGAGAAGGCCGCTGACGAGGAAGGCGAGCATGGCAACGCCGGCCCCGCGATGACCTTCGACGTCGTCAAGACCGAGAAGTTCCACGCGCAGCCGCTGTCCGTCGAGAGCGCGATCGTGCAGCTCAACCTGCTCCACGAGGAGTTCCTCGTGTTCCGCATGGACACCGACGGGCGAACCGCCGTGGTCTACCGGCGCGAGGACGGCAGCTACGGGCTGATCGAAACTCCCGCCACGGCGTAGAAGTGATAGGGTCCGACCGCCTCTCCCCATGAAGATCGTCGACCTCATCAAGCGCGACATGGTCGTCCCCGCGCTCAAGGCGACCGACAAGCGCGGCATCCTCGAGGAGCTTGCCGTGTACATGGCGGACCACCATCCGAAGATCGATCGCGCGACGCTCGCCCGGGTCCTCGTCGAGCGCGAGGGGCTGGCCTCGACCGCGATCGGCGAGGGCGTCGCGATCCCGCATGGCAAGCTCGGGACGGTCAGCGAGATCGTCGCGTGCCTGGGGCGCGTCACCGCCGGGGTCGACTTCGACTCGATGGATGGCGCGCCGACCCACCTGTTCTTCGTCCTCGTTGCCCCGGAGTCCTCGACCGGCGCGCACCTCAAGGCGCTCGCGCGCATCAGCCGCGTGTTCAAGGATCCGGAATTCCGCAAGCGCTTGCTGCTCGCGAGCGATGCCGACTCGATGTACCAGGTCGTCACCGACGAGGACGCGAAGTATTAGCGCGTCGATGCCGATCACGGTCGGGGAGTTGCTCGGTCGTGCCGAGCTCGGGGTGTCGGCGGTCGCCGGGGCGACCGGCATCGATCGGACGATCGAGGTGCCGCGGATCCAGAAGCCCGGGCTCGCGCTGACCGGATGGCCCGAGCAACTCCACGAGGGCCGCGTGCTCGTCCTGGGGGGGACCGAGATCGAGTACCTCGAGGATCATCCGCCCGGTCGGGACCTCGGGCTCAAGACCGTGATGGCGAGCGAGCCCGCGTGCGTGGTCGTGTGTCGCGGGCTCGTTCCCCCGGCCGAGCTCCACGCGCTGTGCGACGCGCACGCCGTCCCGCTCCTGATCTCGACCCTCGTCACCGCCGAGTTCATCACGAGCGTGACCGCGTGGATGAGCGATCGCCTCGCGCCCCAGACGGAGATGCACGGCGTCCTCGTCGACGTGCTCGGCATCGGCGTGCTGGTCACGGGCAAGAGCGGCATCGGCAAGAGCGAGACCGCGCTCGACCTCGTCGTCCGCGGCCACCGGCTCGTCGCCGACGACGTCGTCGTGATCCGGCGGCGCGGCGCCGCGGTGATCGGCCGTGGCGCGGGGATCCTCGGTCACCACATGGAGATCCGCGGGCTGGGCATCATCAACATCAAGGATCTGTTCGGGATCGCGGCCGTGCGCGAGACCAAGAAGGTCGAGCTCGCCGTCAACCTCGAGGAGTGGGTGGACGGCGGCGACTACGAGCGGCTCGGGTTCGACGACGTCACCGAGGAGATCCTCGGCATCCACGTCCCGGCGGTACGCCTGCCGGTGCGGCCGGGCAGGAACCTCGCGACCCTCATCGAGGTCGCGGCACGCAACCAGCTGCTCAAGGTGCAGGGCACCCACTCGGCGCGCTCGTTCCGCGATCACCTGCATCGCGCCCACGAGGCGGCGCTCGCCGCAGAAGCGGACGCGGTCGAGTAATGCAGATCGTCGTCGTCACCGGCCTGTCCGGCGCGGGCAAGAGCACCGCGTTGCGGGCCCTCGAGGACATCGAGTTCACGTGCGTCGACAACATCCCCGTGCCGCTGGTGTCGGAGCTGATCGATCACCTCGCGCACGAGGGCGATCACGACAAGCTCGCGATCGCGATCGACTCGCGGCAGCGCAAGAACCTCGGGGGCTGGCGCGAGGCGCTCGGTCGGCTACGGGGCGCCGGCCACCGGCTCGAGGTGATGTTCCTCGACGCCAGCGACGAGACGTTGCTCCGGAGGTTCTCCGAGACACGCCGTCGCCACCCGCTGTCCGGCGACGATCTGCCGGAGGGCATCCGGCGGGACCGGCAAGCTCGCCGTGACGATCGTGTCGTTCGGCTTCAAGCACGGCCTCCCGCTCGAGTTCAACCTGGTGTTCGACGTGCGGTTCCTCCCGAATCCCTACTTCGAACCGACGCTGACGCACATGGACGGGCGCGATCCCGAGGTCGCGCGCTACGTGTTCGGCACCGGCGCGCTCGAGGCGCCTGGCGCGGGGCTCGGCCTCGTCGGCAAGCTCGAGGATCTGCTGCGGTTCACGCTGCCGCAGTTCCAGAAAGAGGGAAAGCTCTACGTGACGATCTGCATCGGCTGCACCGGCGGCCGGCATCGATCGGTCGCGATCGTCGAGGAGCTGCGTCGACGGCTCGGCGGGGAATGGGATATCCTGGTTCGTCACCGTGACGTGGAACGAGGAGACTGATGGCGGGTGACTTGATTGCCGAGAAGATGGTCGTCGTGACGAACGATGGCGGCCTCCATGCACGACCTGCGGCGAAGCTGGTGCAGCTGACGAGCAAGTATCCGTGCGACGTCGTGATCGCGAAGGACGGTCAGGAGGTGAACGGCAAGAGCATCATGGGCGTGCTCATGCTGATCGTGCCCAAGGGCACCACCCTGGTGATCAAGGCGCGCGGCGAACGCGCGGCCGAGGCCGTGGCCGCGGTCGTCGCGCTCGTCGAGGCGAAGTTCGGCGAGTCGAAGTGAGCCGCGCGGGCAGTCGCAGCGGCGAGATGGAGCGCGTCGAGCTCCGGCGGATGGGCCTCGGGGTCTCGGCCGGCATCGCGTTCGGGCGCGCGTACCTGATCGGGCGCGACACGCTCAAGGCGCCACGTCACCACGTCGAAGCCGACGACATCGACAGCGAGATCAACCGCCTCTACAAGGCGATCGCGGCGAGCGACAAGCAGCTCGCGAAGATCAAGGAGAAGCTCGCGTCGGAGAACGAGAGCGACTACCACATCATCACCGCCCACCAGATGA
>JAPLLF010001005.1 GCA_026387715.1 Pseudomonadota bacterium | reverse complement strand
CGGTCGGCGCGTCGGCCGGCGCCGATCCCAACGCCCCGGTTGGCCAGAGCTCGGTCATCCAGGTATTCGGCCGCCGCGCGTCGGACAACCACGTCCTCGTCGTCTCGATCGCGATCCCCACCCCGTGGTTCATCGCCCGCGACGTCAGCCTCGGGTTCTTCGACTCGACGGGCGGCGTGTACGACTACAACCCCGCGACCAACACGACGACCGTCGTCGGCTACCTGCTCGGCCCGATGACGCTGACCCAGGCGTCGACGACCGCGGGCGCGCACGTCGTCGGGAGCTTCCACGCCAACGCCGACGTCCAGGGCACGCCATGAGCGCCCAGATCGACCTCCGCAAGACGATCCGCTCGTAGGTGACCCCGTGGATCGAGTGGCACGGCTGGACGACCGGGCCCACGTTCGGGTGGCTCCAGCAGCTGTGGCGCGCGGGCTCGCGCGTCCACGTCGGCGACATCACCGAGGGCGAGCGCACCTACCCGACCGCCGCGGCCGCGGCCCTGGCGCTCCAGCGCGCGGTGGCCAAGCAGCTCGAGGCCGGGTTCGTGTACGAGGATGCACCGCCGCCGCCACCGCCACCGCCACCGAAACTCTCGAAGCCTCCCAAGGGCAAGGCGAAGGCGCCGCGCTGGATGGCGAAGGTGGACAAGCGAGAGCTCGCGCAGGTCCGCGCCACGATCGAGCGCGCCGGGCTCGCGCATCGCCGCGCCGACCTCGAGTCGCTGCTGCGCCCGGCGATCCGGCTGACGTTGAAGACGGTGAAGCGCCCGGTCGCGGGCGTGGTGACGCGATTCGGCGGCGATCCGGATCTGCCGCCGGGCCTGGCCTGGCCGACGCACGGCAAGACGCCGCTGGCGTTCCTCGCGCAGTTCCGCCTCGACGAGCTCGCGAAGCTCGATCTCGAGCGCAAGCTGCCGCGGCGCGGCGTGCTGGCCGTGTTCGCGCACCTCGCCCACACCGACGGCTACGGCGAGCACGCGGTCGCCTACCACTTCCCCGACGTCGACGCGCTGGTGCGGACCGCGCCGCCCCGCGCCGCCGAGGTGGATGGTCGGCCGGGCAAGGTCGCGCTCGCGACCGCGCGCCAGATCCTCACGCTGCCACCGCCCGATCACCCTGCCGCCCGCGCGCTCAAGCTCGGCGACGACGCCGACCGCTACCACGACGAGGTGTGGCTCGCGACGAGCCACGGGCGCGACGACCCCTCCGAGCCCGGCGCGCACCAGCTGCTCGGCTGGCCCGACGCGATGACGTCGGCCGCGTTCAACGCGCGCTGGGAGCTGCTCGCGCAGATCGACTCGGACGATCGCTTCGACTTCGAGCTCGGCGACGTCGAGACGTTGCGCGTCCACATCGCGACGACGAAGCTCGCCGCCGCGGACTTTCGGACCGTGAAGGGGTCGACGCAGGCCGAGTAGCGACCGACGGCGGTATCATCGCGAGATGCGCGCCGTCGTCTGCTGGATCGTCCTCGCCGCGCTCGTCGGGTGCGCGGGCACGCAAGCGCCGCCGCCGACCCGCGCCGTGGCCGCGCTGGTGCCGCCGCGACCCGCGCCGGCGCCGCCCGTGCCTTCGATCAAGCCGCTCAGCGTGCGGTTCGTCTACCTGGTCTCGCAGGATCGCGAGGTCCGCGAGGACTACCGTCGCGGCATCGAGCGCGCGGCGACGAGCATCCAGGCGTTCTACGCCGGCCAGCTCGGCGGCACAACGGGCTCGCGGAGGCCCATCGCCTGCTCGGCGCCGGGCACGGCCAGGACACGATCTGGGTGATCTACTCCGACGGGCCCGGCAACTCGGGTCGCGGCGGCGGCGGCGTCACGGTGATGCCCGAGGACGATCTGCTCGGGCTCGTCGGACAGCATCCGGTCCAGCGCGAGATCCCGCGCTGGATCGGCGGGCTCGGCCACGAGCTCGGCCACGCGCTCGGGCTCGCACATCCACCCGATCTCGACCGGGAGCCGCTCGCGATCATGGGGCGCGGGTTCTACGACGGCTACCCCGAGCGCTGCTACCTCACCGCCGCGGACCAGGCGATCCTGGGCGCGAGCGAGTTCATCGACTACCCCCCGACGGACGCGCGCTTCGTGGCGCCGACGATCCGGACCTACGCGTACGCCGGCGGCGGCCGGTTCGTGCGGCGCGAGCGCCGCGGCCGGGTCGGATGGCGCGAGGTCGGCACCGACGGTGGCGCGTATCGCTTCGTCGAGCGCGACGGCGAACACGACGATCGCTTCGAGCTCGAGGACGCGGCGCGCCACCTGCGGATCCGGATCCCGCGCGCCGGCGGGATGAGCACGCTGTCGGCCGACGAGGGCGTCACGTGGGCTCCCCTCTACGAGGTCCGCGAAACGTCGTCGCCATGATATGGACCACCGGATGAGACCGCTCGCGTCGCTGGTCCTGGTCACCGCCTGTCACGGTGGCGCGACCAGCATGCTCGATGCGAACCCGAACGCACCGGATGGCTCGATGCCCCAGCTCACGACCATTCGCGTCCACTATCCGATCGGCAACCACACGCTCGCGCTCCGCGGCAGCGCCGCCGGCCTCACCTGGGACGTCGGCGTGCCGCTCGTCGCCGACGCCGCGCCCGACACGTTCGTCTACCAGACCGAGCTGACCGGCCGCCTGGAGCTCAAGCCGCTTCTCGACGACGCCACGTGGTCGCGCGGCCCCAACTACGCGGTCGACGCGGCGCCACCGTCGACGTCTACCCGCACTTCTTCGCCACCGCGGGCACCGTCGTCGCGCTGTTGCCCAGCTTCCACTCGACGCTGCTCGGCAACGACCGCGCGGTGTGGGCCTACCTGCCCGCCGGCTACGCCGAGAACCCGACCGCGCGCTATCCGGTGCTCTACATGCACGACGGCCAGAACGTGTTCGATCCGGCGCGCGCGTTCGGCGGCCACGAGTGGCAGGTCGACGAGACCCTCGATCGCGCGAGCGACGACGGCTCGATCCGCGACGTGATCGTCGTCGCGCCCGACAACGCCGATGCGGCGCGGACGTACGAGTACACGCCCACGCCCGACGCGACCTATCCGGGCGGCGGCGGCGGCGCGCTGTACCTGCGCGCGCTCGTCGAGGAGCTCAAGCCGACCGTCGACGCGATGCTGCGCACCCTGCCCGGCCCCGCGACCACCGGGATCCTGGGGTCGTCGCTCGGCGGATTGATCTCGGCGCACGCGGGCTGCGTCCACGCCGACGTGTTCGGGCTCGTCGGCGCGATGTCGCCGACCACGTGGTGGGACGACGCGCTGATCATCCGCGAGGTCGCGGCCACCACCACCCAGCGTCCGTCGCGCGTCTACGTCGACAGCGGCACGGTCGGCGCGGAGGACAACCAGGACGGCGTCGTCCTGACCAACCAGCTCGCGGCCGCCTACCCGGCGAACGGCTACACCGACGGCGTCGACTTCCAGCACGTCGTGCAGGTCGGCGCGGATCACGACGAGCGCGCGTGGGCGCAGCGGCTCCCGGGCGCGCTCGCGTTCCTGTTCGGCCCGCGCACGCCGTAGCTCAGATCCCATACTGCACCGATCGAACCGTTCATGCGGCTCGACGGCCACGAAGCGCCGCGAAGTGGCACGCTACCGTCGAGATTCGATACGATCTCAACGATCCAGATCGCTCACGCTTTATGCCGCCCTGGATTCTTCATTCGAGGACATCAAGTCCGACCCAGCAAACTTGCCCCTCAGAACATGCTCGGTCTTCGCGAGGGTCCGTCGGTCGCCGATGCTCTTTAATCTAAACCTCGCGAAAGACTGGCGGATAGAGTGCGGCTGCAACATGCACGCGAGCCTCGTGCTTCGCCCGTTCACGCTTCTCGCTGGACTGGAAGGGAGTCGAACGAAACGCCCGTCGCATGACAAGCGGCACGCCACGTGGTCGCTCCGAGGAATCGGCCACGAACTTGCTCGCGTTCTTCGATTGTGAGGTGTGGCAAGCCAGTGTCGAACGCTGCGGCATCAGGAGGATCCAAGGCGTCCTCACCGACAAGGATCACGCCACACGGTCTCCCAGCTGCGAGTTCGCCGATGACTTCAAGATTCCGAACTAGTTGGTTGCGGCCACGAAACCAGTGGGTCGACTCGGAGAGCGCCTCCGTTCGTTTGCCCTCGATGAAGATAAGCAACTTCTCTGTTTCAAGATAACAGTCGACGTCCGTGAAGCCCTCGAACGCCCACCACGAGTGATCGGATCCCGCGTTGCCCTGCCGTTGCAGTTCTGCGAGCGCCTGAATGCGCGCCTCGACACGTTCGGCAGCCGATCCTTTTATCAAGTGCGTTCGCAGCCCCTGTGTCGGGTCTCCAAATGTCTTTTCAGTGCCCTTCTCGAGGGGCCACCTCAGACTTGCTGGGGACTCGATCAAGTATCGGAGAAACGCGGTAGGAGGCGCGACGCGACGTTCGAACGCGCGTTCGAGATCGATTGAGCCCTGCAGCCGATCCTTGAAGCGACGCGTGAGCACCAGCGCGTCGACAATCTTGCCAGGGTTCCCTCGAACGCTTTCAGGGAGGTTCTCAACGTTGGGGCAGGCCGCCAACAGGGCGCCTAGCCAACTCTCACCGGTGGGGTCGCGGCGAAAGAGAGCCTGAAAAAAGGGGCGAACACGTGTGATCGAACTGTTGAAACGTCCCCGCACCGTCACATCATACGCGCCGTTGCACATTGTTAGCGAGCAGGCCGGCTTCGACGTGGTTTCGCGCCGACTGGTTGAGGGTCGGAACGTTCGACGCCCTCATTGTCTCGTTCCGGAATGGGACGAGGTCACTGCGCTGAGCGATGCGACGCTCAGCGCGCGCAGATCCCGAGGCCAGCCAGGCAGGTCGGCAGCGTCGCCGGGCACGTCGGCAACCCGGCGCCGCACAGCGCCGAGCAGCGCCGCCCGCCGCTGGCGTCGTCGACGCACAGCGCGCTCGCGCAGTCGGCCTCGCCGGTACACACGTCCCCGGCGATCCCGGTGCCACGCGGACCGAGGACGCACGACACCATCGTGCCGCTCGGGTCCTGGCTGACGCACGCGTGGGTCGGCGGGCAGTCGTCGTTCGAGAAGCACGGACAGTCGCCGACGTTGGGACACGCGTTGGGGACCGCGTCGACCGCGGCGTCGACGGC
>JAPLLF010001154.1 GCA_026387715.1 Pseudomonadota bacterium | reverse complement strand
GGGATTGCCGCGTCATGAAGCAACGGCAGCTTCGCGGCCCGTAGTGGCTTCTCGAGCACGTTGAAGCTCGGCTGATGGCAAACAACGATGCCGGCCGGCGCGATCGCGCGCGCAACCCCGACACACTCGGCAGCATGGTCGCGGCGCGCCTTCGCACGGTCTTTCGAGCTGAGCTTGTCGACCGGATACGGCACGAGGTCGATCAAGAACACACCGTCGGCCACAAGCCTGTCGAGCCACGGCTTCTTGGCGTCCCCGGCAACGCCCGGCCTGGCGTCGTACAACGCGGCCACCACACCGCGGAACAGGTTGTCGCGGCGATCGAGCGAAGGCGCATAGAAAAAGCGGCGTTGCTGCGCACCTGGATCCGGCGCCGATTCACCGACCAACAACACGCGAACGCTAGCCGGCCGACGCTGCTGGCGGAGTTGCTCGTACCACTTCAGACCGGACGTCACTTGCCCATGAGCATACTGTCGGCACGACGAGCGATCTCGGCTGCCTGTCCGATCCCGGGATCGCCCTGGCTCGAGGGCCAGCTTGTTGGATACGCATCCAGCCTGTACCTTGGCGGCACTATGCCGGCGGTTCAATTGGGGGATGTGACGGGCGTCGAGAACGGGGCACAGTTCTACACTGCGGACCTTCATGTTCACTCCGCCGGCGGCTCCGTTGACGCCGACAAGGGGATGACCGTCGAAGCCATTCTCGACGAGGCCGTGAAGCTAGGGATCTCGATCCTGGCGATCACGGACCACAACTCGGACCGGAACACTGAGGCGAGTATCCAGTACGGTCAGAAGTACGCCGGGCAGCTTCTCGTGCTCGCGGGCACGGAGATTACGACAGCACACGGGCACCTCCTCGTCTACTTCGCGCCCGACCAGCGCGCGCAGCTTCGGACATTCCTCGGCCAGATCTCGATCCAACACCCCGATACACCCGACAGTCACACGACGATGTCGATGACCGACGTCATCGAGCGGGCTCATCGCCTCGGCGGCGTGTGCATCGCCGCCCACATCGATCTCGCCAAGACCGGCTTCGAGATGCAGGTCGCCGGATATCCAAACTGGAAGAAGGACATCATCACCAGCGCGGGGCTCTACGGTCTGGAGTTCGCCGATGCCGCGAACCTCGCGTGGTATTCGGACGCCGACGACGGCAGCCCGGCAGGCGTCGCGCGGAAGGGTCTGCTCACCGCTCGCCGGGCGACTCGCGGTCCGCTGTCTACACTCGCACGCGTACAGAACTCCGACGCCCACACTCTTAGCGCTTTCAGGTCGGCGCCAGGTAAGAAGCTGTTGACCCGGGTGAAGCTCAGCGAGCTTTCGTTCGACGCGTTCAAGCTGGCGCTCGTCGACGCCGACGCCCGTGCGCGCGCGACCGTGGAGCTTCCCGCCGCGATCCCTCGCATCATAGGGATGGCGGTGTCGGGCGGCTTCATCGACAACGCGATCGTCCACTTCAGCCCGAACCTCAATTGCTTCATCGGAGGACGTGGCGCCGGCAAGTCGACGGCGCTCCGCAGCCTCGGCTACGGCCTCAACGTCCACCACGAACTGAAAAAGCACGACAACTGCCCGGACTCGGTCGTCATCTACTGCGAAGCGGCGAACAAGACGCTCTACCGCTACGAACGCTCGCGCGGCGGCGAACTGAAAGTCCTCGCGCGTGAAGGCTCGGCGGCCGTGACCGCGGTGCCGCCCGACTCGTTCCGCGTCGAGTTTTACGACCAAGGCCACCTCTCCAAGGTCGCCGACGATCCGCTGAGCAAGCCGCAACTGCTTCAGGAGTTCCTGGACCGTCACCTGATCATCTCGGACCTCACGGCGCGCGAGACGGAGCTGCTGTCGAACCTCAAGAACAACGGCGCGCAGCTCATCCCGCTCGAGACCAAAGCCGCGACGTTGGGGAACAAGAAGCAGCAGCTCACCGACATCGACACCAAGCTCAAGGTCGCCGAGGATGGGAAGCTCCAGGATCTGGTGAAGGCGCAGGCGAAGCTCAACGCCGAGCACACGCTGCGGCAGTCGATAGACGAGATCCGCAAGTTCTACGACGGAGGAATCAGCCTCAAGAACTTCCTGCGTGACTACGCGCGCCTCGTCTCCAACGCCGGCGAGCTCACGGGCGACGCGCGCAGCTCCTCGGTCTTCGAGCAAGCCAGGGCGGCGGTCGAAGCCATGAACGCTTACTTCACAACGAGCGAAGCCACCATCTCGAAGGAGATGAAGGACACTGCGGCCCAGCTTGCGTCGACGGTGAACGCGTTCAACCAAGCACACGCCACGATGGGACAGGAGCTCGAGGACAAGCTCGCGGAGCTGCGCGCGAAGGGCTTATCGGGTGACATCGCCGAGGTCCAGACCTTGCTTACAGCGCGCCAGAAGCTCGTTGCCGAGATCAACCGCATCGAGGCAGAGCAGGCGCAACTCACTGACTTGCGGACGCAGCGATCCACGATGCTCACGGAACTCGCGGGTGCGCGCGATTCGCTCCTCAAGCGGCGCAAGGAACAGCTCAGCCCGCTGATCCGCAGCTTGCAGTCGACCATCACGGACTACACCGTGGCCTTGGTCTATGAGGACCTCGGACCCTCCGCGGCCTACCAAGGCGTGATCAAGCAGGCGATGGCCAGCTCGTACTTCGCCGATGATCACGTGCTCAAGCTCGCGAAAATACCGCCGTCCGACCTCGCGGCGCTCGTCAAGGCCGGCAACGAGGCCGAGATCCTGAGTCGCACGAGCCTCGACGCGAAATGGGGCTCACAGGTCGTCGAGCGATTCCGCGACCTCACGCACCTACACGCGCTAGAGACGACATGGAGCCCGCCGCAGCCGGGCATCATCGTACGCACGAAGGGCCTGCAACCGCGGCGCATCCCGGTCAACCAGCTCTCGGACGGCCAGAAGCACACCATCCTGCTCACTATCGCCATGCTCGCGGAATCGAATCTGCCGCTGATCATCGACCAGCCCGAGGACGACCTGGATAACCGCTTCATCTTCGACAGCGTGGTGAAAACGCTGCGCGCGGTGAAGGAGCGCCGCCAGGTCATCCTCGTCACGCACAACGCCAACATCGCGGTGCTCGGCGACGCCGAGCTCATTCTCCCGATGCGGCGCGACGGCGACGCCGGCGCGGTCTTCGACCGCGGCTCTATCGACCGGACGGAAACCAAGCGCGCCGCACAGTCGATCCTCGAAGGCGGTGACCAGGCGTTCCAGCGGCGCCGCGAGATCTACGGCGGGCCGTAGCGGTACCACCCGACGAGCGGCGAATCGCACCGTGAAACGTGACCGGCAGGCGTTCGGCTTATCATCGGACGCCTTCTCCTCCTGGTCTAACCATCCGAATTCGGCACCGAGCGCGATCACGTTCTGGAACTGGAGCTCGCCAATGTGCACCGTGATCGCGTCGTCACCGGTATCAACCAGAAACCGCCTCACTGGATGATCCGGTTCCAGGATTCCGGAGCACGAGATGTGAGCGCCAGATCAAGGGTCCGTGGCATCCTGGCGCGTGCTTCACGCGATCCAGCGGCGCTTCAATGCGGAGGACCTCGTCCGCCGCCGTCGCTGCAACGAGCAGGCGCGCATCGCATCGGCGCAACGCCAGGGCCGGATCGATCCGAACCCGCACCAGATCGATGCTGTCATGTTCGCCCTCGGCCGCATTCCCGAGGGTGGATGCATCCTTGCCGACGAGGTGGGCCTCGGGAAGACGATCGAGGCGGGGCTCGTCCTCGCGCAGCTCT
Organism: Pseudomonadota bacterium; assembly: GCA_026387715.1. Taxonomy (GTDB): domain Bacteria; phylum Myxococcota_A; class Polyangia; order Haliangiales; family Haliangiaceae; genus JABFXX01. Next base: position 6,258 of record JAPLLF010001154.1, on the reverse strand, counting down.
GGGCTGAAGGGAAACGCCGGCTCCTCATCATCGTTCCCAAGCCCATCCTCGGACAGTGGCAAGACGAGCTCTTCGAGCTGTTCGGGATCTCCGGACGGATCGGCGCAGCTCGCGCGGACTCGTTCGAAGGACCTGGGGTGTTCTTCGTGGGTCGCGAGCTCGCCGGGACCGAGACGGTGTCACGCATTCTCACGAACGGCGCCCCCTTCGATCTCGTCGTGATCGACGAGGCGCACGAGCGGTTTGCGGGCATCTACCATCGCTTCGACAAGCTCGGCGGCTACAAGGACGAGTCGCGCGAGGCACTCATCGCGCAGCGCGTGCGCGACGCGATCGGGGCCGCGCCGGTGTTGTTGCTCACCGCGACGCCCCTGCAGAACTCGCTGGCCGAGCTTTGGGGACTCGTGCAGTACGTGGAACCGACCGGCACACTGCTCGGTAGTCTCGAGACGTTCCGAAAAGTGTTCTGCCCCGGCAACGACGCGAAGATCGCGGACGGCCAGGAGGACGAGCTCCGGCGCCGCATGTCGGCCGTCTGTCAGCGCACGCTGCGCCGCCAGGCGCAGGAGTTCCTCGAGCGACCGTTCGTGCAGCGCCACTGCAGGCTCTTCGAATACACGATGGCGCCCGCCGAGCTCGCGCTTTATGAAGACGTGGCGCACTGGCTCCTCGAACCGGATCTGTGCTCCTTCGCAGGTGGCGCGCGGCATCTGCTCTTGCTCGGCTTCCATCGCCGCATGGCCTCGTCGACGGCGGCGCTCGCGACGAGTCTCGAGCACGTCTGCGAGCACCTCGAGCGGCTCATCGCTGGCGATCTCACGGAGGAGCTCGCGGTCGGTGAGCTCCTCGCGGATCTCGAGGAGGATCTCGACGAGCTCGATGCGCCGCCAGCGCCAGTGCGGGGCGCGGTCGATCCATCGAGGGTCCGTGCCGAGCTCGAGCGAGTCCGCACGTTTGCGGGCCGGGCGCGCCGGCTCGGTCCCGGCGCGAAAGCAAACGCGCTGCTGCAGGCATTCCGCAGCCTTGGAACGCGCAAGGTCCTGGTCTTCACGGAGTCGATCTCGACACAGAACTTCCTCTGCGAGCTCCTGATCGCGAACGGGTTCGACCCGACGGAGATCACGCTGTTCCGCGGGACCAACGACTCGGCGCGGGCGAAGGAGGCCGCCGAGCGCTGGTATGCGGAGAGTCCGCCCCGAGAGAAGGTCGCGAAGGACATCGCGGTCCGCCTCGCCCTCGTCCACGAGTTCAAGACCCGGTCGCGGATCATGATCTCGACCGAGGCTGGCGCGAAGGGGCTCAACCTCCAGTTCTGCAACGTCGTCGTGAACTACGACCTCCCCTGGAATCCGCAGCGGATCGAGCAGCGGATTGGTCGTTGTCACAGGTACGGCCAGGAGCACCCCGTGACCGTCATCAACTTCATCTCCGCCGACAACGCGGCCGATCGCGTCATGTTCGAGATCCTCGCGCGCAAGCTCGACCTGTTCGGACGGGTGCTCGACGCCTCCGATCACGTACTCCACGAGCCGACAACCGACGCACCCGAGGCGATCGCCGGCTCGCTCGGCCTCGCCATCGAGCGCGAGTTCCAGAGGATCCACGAGCAGGCGCGTTCGCAGGATCAGATGGTCCGCGACCTCGAGGGCTTTCGGGATGACGTCGACGCTCGCCGCCAGTCGGTTGAGGATGGGAAGCGGCGAGCCGCCGGACTCATCCAGAGCCGTCTCGATGGGGACGTGCAGCGCGTCTTCCGCCTGATCCGCGACAACCTTCCCGAGAGTCTCGCGGCGGTCGACCGTGCGGTGGACAGCGTGGTCAGTAGCTATCTCGAGGCCCGCGGCATCCAGCACCGCCGCACTGAAGAGAACGGGCGGATCGTCGTCGAGCTGGCCGGAGCGCGGCTCGTGATCGGCAGCGCCAGGGGAATGGAGGGTGTGGAGTCGCTGCACCTCGGGCACCCGCTGGTCGCGGCGGCCGTCGAGGATGCCCGCCGCGCGGACGCGGCGCCGCATTCCGTTCGCGTCGACCTCGCCGGTGCCTCGGCGGGCCTCCGAGCCCTGCATACAAAACGCGGGCGGCTGGTGGTCGCGAAGATTGGGTATGCCGGGTTCGAGCCGGTGGATCGGCTCGTGGCCTTCGCGGCGACGAGCGACGAGGTGCTCGAACCCGCGCTCGCGCGCGAGCTGCTCGACCGGCCGATGCAGGCCGCACCATGGACGGGTTCGGTGGTCTCCGGAGAACGGATAGAGGACCTCCTCGACGAAGCTGTCTTCCTCGATCAGGAAGACGTCGAGGCCACCGAGCGCCTGCGTTTCGACGAGGCTCTTGGACGACTCGAACGATCCGTCGAGGACCGCGCGCTGATCTTGCGCCGGCGCTATCAGGAGGTCGAGAAACGGATGGCGAGCTCGATCGCGGAGCGCGATCGGGCCCTGTCGGCCGACGCACGCGAGGCGGCCGACAAGGCCCTGAAGCGATGGGACGCCGAAGGTTCCGAACTCGAGATGGCGATCGCGGAGCTCGAGCAGCGAACCGAGGAAGCCTACCGAACGCGACGCGATGCCATCACCTTGCGCCGCACACCCGCACCGTCGGTGGAGCGGATCATCGACGTGGAGTTCGAGCTCTCGTGAGCGTGGAGGACGATGTGGCGTTTCGACTCCTGCATACTGCCGACTGGCATCTCGGAAAACCGTTTCCCGCCTTCGACGAGGCCGCCGAGAAGACCCTGAGACGCGCACGCCTCGAGGTCCTGACCGAAGTGTTCGCGGCGGCCACACGCAGCGTCGTCGATGCCGTGATCTGTGCCGGTGATCTGTTCGACAACCCAGATCCCGGGCCTCCCTGGTGGCAGGGCCTCCTCGACATCCTCAACCGGCTGCCGCCCGCATTTCCTCCGGTCTTCCTCTTGCCCGGCAATCACGATCCGCTGCTCACCGAGTCGGTGTGGGCGCCCGGGCATGCGTTTCGCGCCGGGCTGCCCGCGTTCGTGCGCGTCGTCGACCGCGACGACTTCTGTGAGGAGATCAAGCCCGGGCTCGTGCTCCACGCGGTCCCGTGCAGGTCGAAGGCCGGCGCGAGCGACCCGGTCGAGAAGCTTCCGCCGCGGACACCCGGCGACGAGTCGGTGCGCGTCGGCCTCGTGCACGGACAGACGTTCGACATCCCGGGCCACGACATGAACTTTCCGATCCGCCCCGAGGTCGCGCGCGCCCGCGGCCTCGACTACCTCGCGCTCGGCGACACCCACGGCTACCGCGTCGTGCAGGAGAGCCCACCGGTCGTCTATCCGGGCTCACCGGAGCCGACGTCCTTCGATGAAGTCGATCCCGGGCACGTCGTCCTGGTGTGTTTCTCGCGCACGCGCGGACGCCCGCTGCTGCGCAAGCTACCGGTCGCACGGTGGCGGTGGCGCGACGAGATGATCCGCGACCTGACGGCGCTTCGAGCCCTGGCCTCCGAGGACCTGCGCTCGACGGTGCTGCGCCTCGCCTTCGATCTCGAGGTCGATCTCAAGGAGCGCGATGAGGTCCAGAAGATCCTCGAAGATCTGATCGGAACCGACGCGAAGCCAGGACGCGCGGGCGTCATCAGCTCCGACGTCGCCGGCATCCGGATCCGGATCACATCCGTCGCGGATGCGTTTCCGCCGGACCTGCCGCCGGTCTTGCAGACCGCGATCGAACACCTCCAGAGGCTCGCCGCCGGCACGGAGATCGAGCTCGCGCGCCGCGCACGGCTCGCGCTCTACAAGCTCTCCACTCTCACCCAGCCTCGGGTGCGCTGATGGAACTCGTCTCGCTCGAACTCGAACACTTCGGCTGCGTCGGCCGCGCGGCCCTCGCCTTCAAGCCGGGATTGAACGTCCTGCATGGCTCGAACGAGGTCGGCAAGTCGTCGATCGCCCGGGCGATCCGGTTCGCGCTGCTGCTCCCGGCATCGTCGAGCGCCGTCGAACCCTGGATTCCGTGGGTGGGCGGTGGAGACCCGACCGTCACGCTGGCGTTCCGGACCTCCGCGACCGAGTACCACCGCGTGCGGAAGGTCTACGGAAAGGCGACCGCCTCGCTGGACCGATCGTCGGATGGCGTGGGGTGGTCCACGGTGGCGCGGGCGCGTGACGTCGAGGGTCGGCTGCGTGGGATCCTCCAGTGGGGAATCGCGGAGCCGGGTGGCGCGAAGGCCAAGAAGGGTGTCGGACAGAGCTTCTTGGCGAGCGCCCTCCTCGCCGATCAGGACGCGGTGACCGGCGTCTTCGCGCGCGCGCTCGATCTCGATGACATCGAGTCCGGCCGCGCGCAGATCCGGTCGGCTCTATCGGCGATCGCGCAGGATCCGCTGTTCAAGAGCGCGCTCGACGCCGCGCAGCTTCGTGCTGACGAGGCGTTCGGACCGAACGGAAAGCGCAAACATGGAGTGAAGGATCCGTTTCGCAAGATGGCGGACGAGATCGCCGCGCGGCGAGCCGAGCACGCTGCGGCCACCCAGGAGGCGACATCGAGCCGCACCCTGGGAGAGCGCGTCGGGGAGCTTCAGCAAGCTGCCGCTCGCGCCGACGGAGATCTGCACGCGGCGGTAGAGAGACGAAGCTCCCTCGAGGAGCGTGCCGCACGCCACGCCGCGCTCGCCGCCGCGGTCGCCACATCCCGGAGTGCTCGCACGCTCGTCGACGCCGTGACCGAGGCGACCGGCAAGGTCAGCGCCGCGAAGCGCACTCTGGACGAATGGGGACCGAGACTCCCGGCGCTCCGCAAGAGCGAAGAGGACACCCGCAAGACATTCGAGGCCACGACGGCTCGAGCCTCGGCGGCCCGCGAGAAGCGACGCGGCGAGCTCGCGCTGGAGGAAACCGGGATCCTGCGCGCGGGCGAAGTCCTGCGCGACCGCCGCACGTGCGCGGAGGCCGTGCTCGCCGTGCAGAAGGCGAACGAGCTTCGCGACCGGGGTGTGGTCGTTGCCGAGCAAATCGCACGGCTCGACGGAGAGATCGCTACTCTCGAGCACGTCGACACCTGGCTTGAGCTTCGCGCGGCACAGGTGGCGCTAGATGACGTTGCTCGACGCGAACGGGAGGGCCGCGAGCTCCTGGCGCAATCGATCGAGCTGCGCGAGCGCGCGGCGAAGGAGTGGCCGTCGACACACTCGGATCGACTCCCAGCCGCCAAGCAGCTCGCCGAGCTCCGCAAGTTGCGGGGCAAACTCGACGTCGCCGAGGGCAAGCTGGCGGTCGGCCTCGTCATCGCCGTCACCGGTGCGACCTCTGCTTCCGTGGCCATCGATGGCGGCCTTGCAGCCGTGAAGATCGCACCGTTCTCGATCGAAGCGAGCACGCTGGCCACCATCGCCCTGCGCGATGGCGTCGAGATCACGGTCCGCGGTGGCCGCGCCGACGACCGTGCCAGCGTCGACGGGCTGCGGAGTCAGTGGCGTGAGGCGACCGAGGAGCTGTTCGCCACGCTCGGGCTTGCCGATCTCGAGGCGCTCGAGGAGGTGTGCCGGATCGATGGCGAGCGAAAAGTGCGGGCAGACGCCCTCGGTCGCGAGGCCGGCAACATCGACGCGCGCCACCTGGCGCTCGGGGACGTGAACGCCGATCGGCTCCAACGCGGTTCCCGGATCACGGAGCTCGAGGCGCGGCTTGGCGACGCGGACCGCGCCGCGATCGAGGCGGCGAGCTCGACCCACGGATCCGGGGTCCGCAAGGTCCGGGCCGGGAAGCACGCGGATCGCGAATCGAACCGCGTGGCCCTAGCAAACGCGCGCGCCCAAGAGGCAGGTCTTCGCGAACGCGCGAGCGCGTCGCCGATCGCCAGCTCCGATCTCGACGGCGCGGTCGAGCTCGCTGCCGTCGAAGTAGCATCCCGGGATCTCTTGATCCAGGCCAAACGGGTCGCCGCCGATCGCGCGGTGCTCGACGCTCCGCGCGGCAAGCGCGACGCGCTGGAGGAGGCCGCCCTCGCCGCGCGCGAGGCCCTCCGCGTCGCGGGAGAGCTCGTCACCACCGCCACGAGCGAGCGCGACACGTGGGACGCGCGGCTGCAGGAACGATCCGTGGCCATCGCCGCCATCGATCTCGACGTGCTCGCGCGCGCCGAAGCCGATGCACGCGCGGCTGCGGGTGACGGGCGTTCCGTCGATGACGCCACGATCTCGGGTGCACGCTCCGCCGAAGTGATCGCCAGAAGCAAGTACGAGACGATCGCGAGCGAGCTTCTGAAGGCGGAAGGTGGACTCGTTGCCAGCGGTGGAACCGCG
>JAPLLF010001222.1 GCA_026387715.1 Pseudomonadota bacterium | reverse complement strand
GTCGGCGGCGCGCGAACATTCGGCCGCGCGGACGCGCGAGGATGCTCGCGATCAGGCCGACGAGCAGGAGCGCGCCGCCCGGCCGGCGTGACGTCCCGCAACACCCCGCGGTGCTGTCGGTGACCCGGCTGCACGATCCGGGGTCCTTGGCGGTCGGGTAGATCCCGCACATCGCGTCGAGCTCGTCCTGCTCGAGGGTCGCCTTCTTGGTCTCGCCGCAGTCCTGGAACGGATACATCGTCGACTGGACGATGTCGGGATCGCTGGTGGCGCTGCACAGCGGCACCGGGTGACCGTGGTCGTCGACGCGGTCGGGGTCCGTGGAGGTCCGGCAGGTGTGCTCGAGGCCGTGCAGGTGACCGAGCTCGTGCGTCAGCGTGTTCGCCAGATCGGCGATGCAGCCGGAGGTCCCGAGCGTGACCCCGCCGGTGCCGAGGTCGAAGTTCACGCCGTTGAGCTCGATGTCCGCGTCCACGATCGCGCCGTCGCGATCGCTCGACGCCGAGTCGACGTACACCGCGGTGGTGAGGCCGGCGGCGGTCGACGCGTAGCAGCGCGCGGGATCGTCGGCGGTCGCCGGTCGGCACCACGACTGGTCGCGGAACTTGATGAGGTTCACGTTGTCGCGTCCGACCTCGTGATCGGCGAGCGGCGCGTCCTCGATCGTCGTGAAGTACGAGCAGGCGGCGGGCGCGGTGTTCCAGGTCTCGATCGAGGCGCTGACCACGGGGAACTCGACGTCTCCGACGATGTCCTTGGTGCCCTCGGCGGCGACCGCGACGTAGACGCACCCCGACTCCCAGTACAGCGAGTGATTGCCCTTGGTCAGGCCGGTGCGCACGAAGCCGGGCGCGCGCGACCAGACCTTCACGTGATCGACCACCGCGTGCATGCGACCGCCGAGATCCGGGGCATCGCGCACGTCGAGGCTGACGCGCATGCCGGGCTCGAGCATCGCGTCGGCGGGCCACTGCCGCATCGTCAGCTCGCCGACGGTGCCGCCGAGCTGGCTGACGGTGATCGGGCCCGTCGCGGTGGCGACGACGGCCTCGCTGACGATCCGACTGCCGTCGGCCGTCCAGTGACTCGAGATCGCGATCACGTCGCCGGTCAACGTCATGGGTGCCTATCGAAGGCTATCACGCCGTGCTACCAAGCGCGCTATGGCCCCCTCCGACCGCCCGGTGCGTGTGCGGATCGCACCATCTCCGACGGGAGATCCGCACGTAGGCACCGCCTACATCGCGCTGTTCAACTACGTGTTCGCGAAGGCGCGCGGCGGCAAGTTCGTGCTGCGCATCGAGGACACCGACCAGACGCGTGCGCGCAGCGATTCGGAACAGATGATCTTCGACGCGCTCCGCTGGGTCGGGCTGCCGTGGGACGAGGGCCCCGACGTGGGCGGGCCGTTCGGGCCGTATCGCCAGAGCGAGCGCTCCGCGATCTACCGCGAGCACGTCGACATCTTGCTCGCCAAGGGCGAGGCGTATCGGTGCTTCTGCACGAGCGAGCGGCTCGAGAAGCTGCGCGCGCTGCAGGTCGCCGGCGACGACGGCCACCGCGGCTACGATCGGCACTGTCGCGAGCTCGACTCGTCGGCGCGCGTCGGCGAGCCGCACGTGGTGCGCCTCAAGATGCCGCTCGCAGGGCCGATCACGTTCCGCGACGAGTTCCGCGGCGACATCACCCGCGACGCCAGCGAGATCGACGATCAGGTGCTGATGAAGTCCGACGGACTTCCGACCTATCACCTCGCCAACGTCGTCGACGATCACCTGATGGAGATCAGCCACGTGGTGCGCGCCGAGGAGTGGATCTCGTCGACGCAGAAGCACGTCGCGCTCTACCAGGCGTTCGGCTGGGAGCCGCCGCAGTTCCTCCACATGCCGCTCCTGCGCAACGCGGGCGGCTCGAAGATCTCCAAGCGCAAGAACCCGGTCTCGATCTACTACTATCGCGACGCGGGCATCCTCCCCGAGGCGCTGCGCAACTTCCTCGGCACGATGGGCTGGTCGTTCGGCGGCGACCGGGAGAAGTTCACGCTGCAGGAGATGATCGACGTGTTCACGTGGGACCACATCTCCCTCGGTGGCCCGGTGTTCGACATGGTGAAGCTCACGGCGCTCAACGAGAAGTACCTCCACGAGCTGTCGCACGACGAGCTCGCCGATCGCGTGATCGCGTGGCGCCTCAACAAGCCGTACATCGCCAGGCTCATGGGCCTCGCGCAGAAGCGGATGAAGCGGCTCACCGACTTCATCCCGCTGCTCGACTACTGCTTCGCGGGTGACCTCGACCTCGCGCCCGTGCTGGCCGACCTCAAGATCGACGGCGTCGCCCCGGCGGTGCTCGCCGAGGCGATCCGCGAGCTGGTCGAGAAGTACGAGGCGCGCACCGAGTGGTCGCACAAGGTCCTCGAGGAAGAGTCGAAGGCGTGGGCGACCGCGCACGGCTGGAAGCCGAAGCAGGCCTACCCGCTGATCCGGCTCGGGCTCACCGCCCGCAAGGAGACGCCGGGGCTGTTCGACCTGATGGAGGTCCTCGGCAAGGAGATCTGCCGGCGCCGCCTGCGCGAGGCGGCCCGGGCGATCGACGCGACCGTGCCGACGCCCGCGCCCGCGCCTCCCGCGGCATGAGCCGGGCGGCGCTCGCGCGCTGGCTCCGGTCGATCTCCGTCGATCAATGGCGCGCGATCGACGACGAGACCGTGCGGCTGCCCGACGAGGCCGGGCGGGCCTCGTGGCAGGTCGCCGTCGTCCTGGTGACCGCCGCGGTGGCGCTGGTCGTCCAGGAGTACGTCGGCAGCGGCGAGCGGTTCGCCGAGTGGTTTCCCGACGACGGCGGGCGCTACTGGCAGCTCGCGGGGTTCGCGTGGTGGGCCGCGTGGCGGGTGATCGGTTACGTCGTGATCCCGCTGGTCGTCCTCGTGGCGATGCCGGGCGAGCGCGTCGCCGACTACCACGTGTCGCCGCGCGGGTTCTTCGATCACCTGTGGATCTACGGCCTGCTGTTCCTGGCGATCGCGCCGGTCGTGTTCCTCGCGTCGCGCTCCGAGGAGTTCCGGCTGACGTATCCGTTCTATCGCCTGGCGAACCGCTCGGCGTTCGATCTGTGGACGTGGGAGCTGCTCTACGCGGCGCAGTTCGTGGCGCTCGAGTTCTTCTTCCGCGGCTTC
>JAPLLF010001203.1 GCA_026387715.1 Pseudomonadota bacterium | reverse complement strand
CCGGCAACCGCGAGGGTCAGCTTGTTCACGAAATTCCACAGGCCGAAGTAGGCACCTTCGCGCTGGCTGCCATGCCCGTTGGCATCGATGACCCGGGCCAGGAGCGCCGGTGGCAGCGCGAGATCGGCGAGCTGCGGGATGCGATCGCGGATCAGGCGCGCGGCGACGCCGACCCCGCCGAGGTGCTCGAACGCGTTGACGCGCACGCGCGTGCCGGCGAGCTCGAGCGAGAGATCGGCGTTGTTGCCGACCGCGGCGACCGCGGCCGCGAGCTCGTCGTCGTCGATCGGCGTGTCGAGCGCCTCCATCAGGCCGTGGGTCCGCACGCGGGGCTCGTGCCCGGTCGACAGGATCACGTCGGAGGCGCCGCGCTCGACGGCGATCGCGACGATCGGCCCGAGCAACCGCGCGAGCGGGTTCGGATCGCGGCGCGGCTCGTGTGACGGCTCGAGCGAGCCCGGCCCGATCGCCGGCGGCTCCGCCTTCTTGGGGCCGCGGCTGGCCCACCACGCCTTCGGCTTGGGCGCGGGCGGATCGTCGGCGCTCGCGGGCGGCGCGGGCGGGGCGATCGAGACCTTCGCCTTGCGGGCGACGATGCGGTAGCCGCTCGTCGCCCGCTCGATCGTGACCTGGTAGGTGGTGTCGCCGTCGGTGAACGGGATCGACGCCGGCCAGTCCGTCGACGGCCGGTTGGCGACCAGCGGCTCGGCGAACTCGGCGAGCAGCTTGCCGTCGAGCGGTGGCATCGCGAGCGCCTCGACGTTGCCCTTGCGGCGCAGGCTCGGGACCTTGCCGGCCTCGAGGATGATCGCCTCGGCGTCGCGCAGCACCATGACGCGCAGGAGGCTCTGGACCGACATGCCCGCCAGCGTAGCAACGAGTGGGCCGCCGGGGAACGGCCGCTAACTCCCCGACGGCAAACAACCCCCGTGCCGAACTGGCGCTAACCCGGTGCCACGATGGCGCCGTGCGTGATCGCGCCGAACGTGTGGGTCGGCGCGAGCCCCGGCGCGAGCAGGCTCTTGACGAGCTCCGACGAGGCGAAGTGCTGCGGGTACTCCGGTCGGTCCCTGACGGTGTCCGCGAGCGTCTTCTCGAGCACCATGGAGGTGTACTGGTCGAGCGACGCCTCGCGCGTGTTCGCGTTGAGCACGACCTCGGCACCCGACGCCCGCGCGTAGGCCGCGAGCCCGCGGATCGCGCTCGCCTCCGGGGCGTAGGCATCGACGCAGATGCCGTTCTCGCTGATCGTCCACGCCCCGTCGTCTGTCACCACGACGATCGTGTGGTTGCCGCCGGTGTGGCCGGGCGTTCGCACGATCGCGAAGCCCCCGCCGATCGCGTGGTCGCCGTCGAGCTCGACGATGCGATCGGCGGCGACGCCGTCGAGGCACGCCGGGATGTACCACTCGCGCTGCAGCGGGTGGAGCGCGCGCAAGGTCGCGACCTCGCCGCGCTGGACGAGCAGCCTGGCGCGCGGCAGGAGGCCGCCCGTGGAGAGCAGCCCGCGCACGTCCTGGACGTGGAGGTGATCGAACGTCACGTAGTCGACGGTGTCGGGGGAGACGCCCCAGGTCGCCAGGCCAGCCTCGATCGTCGAATGAAACGTCCCGAGCAGGCGCCCGGCGAGCTTGCCGTACCTCGCCTCGAGGTTGGCGAAGAACGGCGCGGCGCTCGAGCGCACCGGATCGGTCGGGTTCACGAGGATCGTGACGATGCGCCCGGCGTTGCTGACCTGGACGAGCTGCATGCGATTGCGCATGAACACGTAGGGCGCGGGCGACGCGGCGACCCCGGCCAGGCCGTACTTCGTCGGATACGGGAACGTCGCGAGGTCGATCGTGCGGACGCAGCGCGCGGCGCCACGCGCCAGGATGCGGTCCCGGAGCGCGCGCCCGGCCGTGCGGACGGCGTCGAGCCGTGCACCTGCCGAGGTCACACGCCAGGCGTCGTCGAGATCGGTCAACCGGACGAGATCGGGCGGGATGTCCATGAGTTGCC
>JAPLLF010000631.1 GCA_026387715.1 Pseudomonadota bacterium | reverse complement strand
AGATCCGCACCCGGGCGACCTTACATCGAGCGGATCACCTTCCACGACGAGCGGGGCTGTCCGATCTCGAAGTAGAAGGAGAACGCGAAGTTGATCCGACCGTCCTTGACGAGCCCCTCGGGCGGGTTGGGGAACGGCGCGGCCTGCTTGAACGCGCGGACCGCCTCGTCGTCGAGCTCGCTCACCCCGGAGGCCTGGGTGACGAGGATCTTGTCGAGCACGCCGTTCGGCGCGAGGATGACCCGCACCTCGGTGATGCGCGTCTTGAAGCCGTAGACGGTGCCCTGCGGGTCGAGGTGACGCCACACGCTCGCCGGCTCCCAGTTCTGCGCGACCTGCCGCTTGAGCCGGTTGAAGAAGCTCGCGTAGACGAACCGCTTCGCGGTCAGCGCGGTCTCCTCGCCGTTGTCCGCGTCGTCGATCTTGTCGACGTTGCCACCGCCCAGCGCGCGCTCGAGCTGCTCCTTGGTTGGCTTGAGGTTCGGCGTCGGCGAGCCGCCTCCCCCACCATCCTGTCCGCGCGGCCGGAGCTTCTCCTCTTCGCGCTCGCGGCGCTGCTGCTCGATCGATCCGTCGCCCTTGCGGCCCATGTAGCCGTCGGCGACCGTGGGCCCCTTCACGCCCCCGGACGAGCCGCGCACGCGCTCCTCCTGCGGCGCCTGGGTCTCGACCTGTGGGGCCCCGGGCCGACGCATCGCGAGCGAGCCGGGCACCGGCGGCGCACGATCGTCCTTGCCGGGATCCTGCTTGGGGGGCTCCTTTACTGACGGCTCGTCCTTTGGAGTGGCCGGCGTGAGCTCCTCGGGCTTCGCCTTGGCGACCATCGGCTCGTTGCGCGCGCCGCGGTTGACCTGTTGCTTCTCGACCTTGGTGTTGTACTCGGCGAGGTATCGCGCGTTCTCGGGCTCCGGATCCTCGGTGGCGGGCTTCGCGGTCTCGACGATCTGCGCCGGCCTCGTCGGTTGTGGCGGCGGCGGCGGCGGCGGTGGCTGTGGTGGCTGGAGCGGCTGGAGCTCCGGTGGTTTCGGCGGCTCGGGTGGCAGCTGCTTGGCCTCGTCGAGCAGCTTCTCCGGATCGATCTGTGGCAGCTTGTCGAAGGCCCCCTGCACCATCGCCACGGTCGTCGGCGTCGGCTCGTTGCGCGCCGCGCAGGTCGACAGATCCATGTAGAGCGACATCTCCACGTCGTTGGCGCACTGCGCGCGATCCGCGGGCGACGACCACGGCGCGAAGCACATCATCGTGCGCCCGACGGTCGCGAGGTAGGTGTCCCCCGAGCAGGTCGGCATGAGCTCCACGGTGAGCGCGGGATCGTCCGGCTTCGTCGACAGCGCACCGGCGTGGACCATCGGACCACCGAGGAAGCTCAGGCCGAGCGCGCTGCTGGTGCCGAGCAATGCTCCGTGGAACACGAGCGCGATCCCGAGCGTCGCCCAGATGATCCGCGAACCGATCCGTCGGTTCCGTGTTCCTCCTCCCGACACGTCCGGGACTATAGCGCCCCTACTGCTTGAAGACGACGCGAAGTGAAAGCGGGAAGCAGACCGGGGAGGCGACCTTCTGTGCGTTCATGTACGGGCGATAGCGCCACTTGAGCAGCGCCGGCTGGAGCTGGGCCGCGATCTCGGCGTTGGCGCGCTTCACCTGCGCATCGGTGACCCGCCCACCCTCGTCGATGCAGATCTTCGCGAGCACGTCGCCCTGCCCCTCGGTCGCTCCCGTCATCTTGATCGCCGGCAGATCGCCGGACAGCTTGCTGACCGCGTTCGCCGCGACGGTCGGCACCCGTGTCGGCTTCGGGGGCTCCGGGATGACCACCGGGGGGGTTGGCTTGGGGTCGAGCGGCGGCGCGACGACGGGATCCGGTGGGGGCTTGACCGGCTCCTCCTTGACGATGACCGGGGTCTCGACGTGCGTCGTCGCGCCGGTCGCGACCCTGACCGGCTTCTTCTGCGAGTCTTTCGGGTCTTTCGGGTCCTTCGGGTCTTTCGGGTCTTTCGGGTCTTGGCGCGGCGCGGTGACGACCTTGGTCGGCTCGACCTTCGCGACCACGTCGGTGACGAGCGCGACCTTGACGTTCTGCCGGTCCCCGTCCTTGAGCGTGACCACGCTACCGAACGTGGTGTAGCCCGCGTGCTTCACGGTGACCGTGTACATGCCGGGCTCGAGCCTGGCCTCGTAGGGGGACGCGGTCGCGATCGGACGACCGCCGAGCTCGATCACCGAGTCCGCAGGCTCCACCTCGAAGCGCAGCATCGCGGTCGCGATCACGGGGTTGGCCGGGCTGGCCGGACCGACGGGGTGATCGACGTTTTTTTTGTTCTGGAGCACGACGACCACCGCGACCCCGACGCCCGCGAGCGCGAGCAGCAAGAGGGCGATGACGATCCCGGTGCGCGACCTCGCGGGCGGGATCGTCGACGGGTGCGCCGCCATCGACCGACTCTCCGACGGCGCCGGGCCGGTGCCGTACATCATCCCCGGGTGGTGCGCGATCGACGGGATCGAGTGGCGGGATGGCGTCCCGAACCCGATCAGGTGGGCCGAGGAGGATGCCCCGCTGGCGTGCGACGCCTGAAAGTCCACGACCCCGGTGCCCATCGGCAACGGCTGATCGTCGGCCCAGACGTCGCTCTCGTCCTCGCCGGCCGGCGGCGGTTGGGGTGCTGGCAGGGGCAGCTGCGTCGAGCGCAGCGGCCGGGGCCCGTTCGGCATCGTCATCTGCCCGGGGTCGATCGTGCGCTGCTGCTGCGACGACCGCATCTGCGCGAACGCGCCGCTCGTCCGCGGATCGTCGCGCGGGATCCGCACGATCCACTCGGCGACCTCGCGCGCGGAGACGCGGATCCCCGCCTGCACCGCGACGTTGTCGAGCGCCGCGCGGAACGCGCCCGCCGTCGGGATGCGCGCGTTGGCGTCGCGTTCGAGCGCCGCGAGCACGACGCGATCGAGCAGCGGCGGGCACGTCGGGTTGCGACGCGACGGCGGATAGATCTCGCCCTCGCGGATCCGCAGCATGGTCTCGAAGTCGGTCTTCGCCGAGAACAGCGGCCGCGCGGTGAGCAGCTCGTGCGCGACGACGCCGGCCGAGAACACGTCGGAGACCGGGCCGAGCACGTTGCCCATCGCCGCCTCGGGCGACATGTACCCGAGCTTGCCCTTGACCCGGCCGCTCTCGGTGCGGAGCTGCCGGCTCTGCGCCTTGGCGATGCCGAAGTCGATCACCTTGAGGTGGCCGGTGTGCGCGAGGATGAGGTTGGACGGCGACACGTCGCGATGGACGATGCCCAGCGGCTGGCCACTCTCGTCGTGGAACGTGTGGGCGAACTCGAGCGCGTCGCACATCTCGCACAGGATCGACAGCACGACGCCGAGCGGAATCGGCTCGTTCATCTGGTTCGAGTAACGGAGCAGCTTGCGGATGTCGAAACCATCCACCTGCTCCATCGCGATGTAGTAGATGCCGTTGATCCGACCGAAGTCGTAGATCTGCGCGATGTTGGGGTGAACGAGCAGCGACGCGACCTTCGCCTCGCGCACGAACGAGTCGACGAACGCCGCGTCCTCGGCGAGGTGCGAGAGCATCCGCTTGAGCGCGACGACCCGCTCGTAACCCTCGATGCCCTGCTTCTTGGCGCGATGGACCTGCGCCATGCCGCCGAGCCCCAGCCGTTCGTAGATCACGTACGGACCGAACTCCTCGGGAGTCATGAGGTCAGGAACGCTCGGCATCAGGTCCCGCAACGCGGGAGCTAGACGTTACCACCCTAGAAGAACGTCAGCTCGAGCTTTCCGTAATAGAAGCCGCCGTTCTGACCGAACTGGCTGACGTTCCGGCTGTAGAGGAACCGGCCGTCGCTGATGTTCGCGGCCTTCTGCTGGCGATCGGGGAACGTGTTGAACAGGTTGTCGGCGCCGACCGAGAGCATGACGTTCCTGGTGAACTGGTAGCCGACGAACAGATCAAACAGCACCTTGGCGCCGAACGTCTCGTCGTTGGCCGCGTCGTCGGGCTTGAACTTCACCTTGCCGTAGTAGTTCCCGCGGACCAGCGCCGTGAGGCCCTCGTAGCTGTAGCGCACCGCGGCGGTGCCCTTCTGGTGCGGCACGCTGTCCTCGATCCGGTTGCGCGCCAGCCGCCCGAAGAAGAACTTCTCGAGCTGCGCGGGATCGTCGCTGAACCGCGCGGCCAGCGAGGCCGGCGTGTTGATGTCGATCACCTTGGTCCGCGAGAAGTTCGCCGAGGCCGTCGTCGTCAGGGTGCCCGCGCCGCCGAGCTCGGCGACGTGATCGAGCACGACGTCGACGCCCGCGGTGTCGGTGTCGACGGCGTTGGCGAAGAACTGCGCCTGGCTCACGCCCGGGAACGGCGCGAGGATGTCGGCGACGATCGGGTTACTGCTCGTGAACTGCGAGGTCAGCACGATGCGATCGCGGAGCCGGATGAAGTAGCCGTCGACGGTGATCGACAGGTTCTCGACCGGTCGCATCGCCACGCCACCGCTGGCGTTGACCGACTTCTCCTCGGTGAGCTCGGGGATCCCGAACTGCTTGGTGACCGGGCTCGCGTTGTTGCTCGTGAGCACCTGCGCCGGCGTCAGCGCGCCGGCCGCGTCGGCGAGGAACTGCGTCGACACGTTGGAGAACCACAGCTGCTGGAGCGACGGCGCGCGAAACCCGGTCGAGCCGGCGGCGCGCAGCGCGAGCCCCTTGAGGAGCTCGACGCGGCCGGCGACCTTGCCGATCAGCGAGGTGCCGAAGTCCGAGTACTTCTCGAACCGCCCGCCGGCGTCGAGCGTGATCCGCTTGGTGAGCGCGCTCTCGAAGCCGGCGTAGAGGCCGATGTTGTTGCGCGTCCGATCGATCTCGTTGCTCGGCTGGAAGCCCGGGAACACCTGCGCGCCCGGGAACTTGGGCTTGGGCGGGGTGTCGTAGGTCTCGGTGCCGAGCACGTACGACGCCTCGTCGCCCGCGTGGATCTGGTAGTTCTCGACGCGATACTCGCTGCCGAGCACCAGCGACAGCGACTTCACCGCGTCGGTGTCGATCTTGCGGAGCAGATCGAGGTTGCCGACGGTCTGCTGGAACTCGAGCGAGCCGGCGTTGAACGTCGTCGGGCTCGACGTCCCGAGCGAGGCGTTGACGCTGCGCTCGATGTTGAACCCGAACGCGTTGCGCCCGTGCGTGAGGCTCGCGTCGACGTCCCACGTGCCCTTGCGCTTGATGCCGACCGTGATCGCGACGTCGGAGATCGTCGAGTGGATCTCGGGAAGGAAGCCGTTCGGATAGAACTCGGGGACGTTCTGCGCGAGCTGCTTGGGGAACCGGTAGAAGCCGGCGGCCGAGCCGTCGCGCGCGGACAGATCGCCGAACGAGTAGAACTTCGCGTTGCCGAACGGCAACTCGAGGTTGTACGAGCCGATCGCGAGCGTCGCCGCGGCCTCGCCGATCCGCATGTCGAAGTCGCCGCGCGTGAACTGGTTCGCCGCGAGCATCTGATCGTCGACGGAGCGATCATCCGTGTAGACCGTGCCGGTGTAGAGGCCCGAGCGATCGGTGCGCTGCCGCTGGAGGAACTCGCCGGTGAGGTTGAGGAAGCCCTTGTCGCCGATCTTGAACCCGTAGTTCGCCGACGTCGAGATCTGGGCGCCGTCGCCGGAGCCCGTGAGCCCCGACAGCGCCGAGATCTCGACGACGTCGGTCGTGTCCTTGGTGACGATGTTGATCACGCCCGCGATCGCGTCGGAGCCGTACTGCGACGCCGCGCCGTCGCGCAGGATCTCGATCCGCTTGATCGAGCCGGGCGCGATCGCGTTGAGATCGGTGCCGACCGTGCCGCGCCCGAACGTGCCGTTGACGTGGAGCAGCGCGCTGCGGTGGCGACGCTTGCCGTTGACGAGCACGAGCACCTGGTCGGGCCCGAGCCCACGCAGCGCGGCCGGATCGACGTGATCGGAGCCGTCGGCGATCGTCTGCGGCGTCGACATCATCGACGGCGCGAGCTTGTCGAGGATCCGGCCGACCTCGGTGCGCCCGACGCGCGCCATCTCCTCGGAGGTGACCACGTCGACCGCCACCGGCGTCTCGACGTTCGTCCGCGGCGTGCGCGACCCGACCACGACGATCACCTCGTTGAGCAGCTGATCGGGCGACATCGAGGCGTTGGCCTCGATCGGCGGCCCGAGGTTGGCGACGACCTCCTGATCGACGGTCTTGAAGCCCGCGAACTCGACGCGCAGCACGACCTTGCCGGGCGGGACGTCGAGCGTGTAGTGGCCCTCCGCGTCGGTCGTCGTGGACAGCTGGGTGCCGACGATCGACACGGTCGCGCCGGCGAGCGGTGCCTCGAGCTCGGGCGCGTCGACCGTGCCGGTGAGGATCGCGGTCGTCACGGGCGCGGTCTTGGGGGGCGGCGCAGCTGCCGGCTCGGTTGGCGGTTCCTCGGGGGTCGGCTGCGCGACCGCGAAGGTGGGAACGAGGACGAGGACCGCCGCGAGCCGCTTGATCACGAGAAACACTAACACCAGGCCGGCGAGGCTAGAGCTTCACGGACCGCAACCGGAGCGCGTTGGCGATCACCGACACCGAGCTGAAGCTCATCGCCGCGCTCGCGACCATCGGGCCACCGAAGATGGCGGCGAGCGGGATCCCGATCGCGTTGTAGGCGAACGCGAACGCGAGGTTCTGGCGGATGTTGCGCATCGTCGCCCGCGACAGCTTGCGGGCGCGCACCAGGCCGCGCAGGTCTCCG
>JAPLLF010001307.1 GCA_026387715.1 Pseudomonadota bacterium | reverse complement strand
GACGGCGATCGCCGCGCCGCGCTCGCGCTATCGCGCAGCCTCGCCGCCGCCGCGCGCGCGGTCGCGGACGGCGCGCGCGCGGCGAGCGCGATCCTCGCGGCCGCGCACGCGGTTCTCGTGGCCGAGTTGGCGGTCCGGATCGACTACGTCGAGCTGCGCGACGCGAGCGAGCTCACGGAGGTCGACCACCTCGAACGCCCCGCGGTGCTCGCAGTCGCCGCGTTCCTCGGCAAGACGCGGCTGATCGACAACCGCGTCCTCGAGGTCTGACCCACTCACCCCGCCGTGGCCAGCCGCACGTCGATCAACGTGTGGTGGTCGTGCTGCGAGACGTCCGCGAAGGACTCGACGTCGACGACCGACACGCCAGGCTGCTCGCCGAGCCACGCACGCCAGCCGACGTGCGTCTTGAACATCGCCTCGTCCTGGGGCATCTGATAGCCAGCATCGAAGTCGCGATACCGAAGCCCCGCCTCGATCCGGTGGAGCCGGTTGCGGATCCGATAGAGCGGCCCGAACAGCGGGAGGCTGTCCTCGATGAGGAAGATCCGCCTGCGGGTGACCCGCACCGTCTCCTGGAACAGCGCGCGCGCCTCGGCAGGTGACAGGTGGTGCATCACGTAGCACAGCATCGTCGCGTCGAACGACTGATCGTCGAACGGCAGGGTGCGGCCGTCGTACGTCGACGTCGGGATCTCGGGGAACCGCGCCGACATGATCGACAGGTCCACGCCGTGCGGCCGGATCTTCCGGAACAGCGACAGCTGCGCGAGCATGTGGCCGGTCCCGCAGCCGACGTCGAGGACCGCGTCGCCGTCCACGAGCCGGGACGCGATCGCATGAGACTTGAGCAGGTTCCAGGGTCGGTACCTGCTCCACGCCCGCCGCCGCCCCCGCGGCAGGTTCGCCAGCCACACGCACGCGGCACCCGCGGCCTGGAGGGTCAGGCTCGTCACCACTCGCTCGACTCGTGTTCTGCCCATGCCAGACGAAGACGAACGGTTCCACCGGAACGTCACGCGGCCGGTCACGAAAGTTTACGTCATCGCCTGATCGGCTTGCGCAGCCTCGCGCCGCACCGCCCGACGTCGTCGAGCAGCGCGGCGCCGAGCGTCCGGGCGACCTCGGGCGCGTCGCTGGCGAACGCGCCCAGATCGCCCATCTGTGCGCCGAGCGCGTCGAGGCACGGGATCGTCGTGCACGCGCACGCGGCGTCGCGGATCTTCACGATCTTGCCGATCATCGCGTCGGCCGCGGCGTTCCCGGTCGGCGTGACGGGGGTGCGCGTCGCGTACCACTGCTCGACGAGGTCGAGCATGCGCGCGCGCATCGGCGCCGCGAGCGGCACGAGGCACCCCGCGTTCGCGAGCTCGCCGTCGATCGCGTAGAGGAGCTGCGCGCACGTCAGATCGCTCGCCGTGTTGCCCGTCGCGCGCACGGTGTCGACCACGGTCCGGTACGCCTGGCGCGCCTTGACCATGTCGACCTCGACCGACTTGCCGTTGCACGTCGACAGCGAGGCCAGCGCGGTGGTGCCGATCGCGCAGAGATCCATCGCGGCATCGATCGGCGGTGCCGGCGGGGTCGTCGTCGACGGCGACCCCGCCGGGGCCGGCGCCTCGCGGGCCTGGTCACCACACGCCCCGAGCAGGATCAGCAGCGCCAGCGACTTCATCGATCTGCGTATACCATCCCGACCAGTCGACGATGACGCCCGGACACCTGCCAGCAGCCGCTACGCGGCGCAGGCGGCGAGCTTCGCCGCGAGCCCACGACGATAGAACTGGCGGAGCTCGGCGAGCATCTCCGGGATCTTGCGCGCGCCGACGAACGCGTGCTGGAGGAACCCCGTGTAGCGATACGCGTTGTCGTTCGCGACCCGGTAGCGATCAACCTCGTCGCCATCCAGATCGTCATCGTAGATCGGCTCGCCGAACAGCCGTTGCCGCAGCTCGGCGGCGACCCGCACGGTCGGATCGGTGACGAGCAAGCAGGTGACGAACTTGTCGACCTCGGCCTGCAGCTCGAGCTCGAGCTGGGACACCGGGCGCTCCGTCCGCGCGCACATCAACGTGTAGATGAAGTGGGACACCCCCTCGACGGCGAGCAAGAAGTCGCCGAGGTTGTGGGCGCCGAGCCGGCGCGACGGATCATTGGCGTCGAGGTTCTGCAGCGCGCCGCGATCGACGAACAGCGCGATCGACATCGACGGCCCGCCCTCGCCCTGCTCCTCCACGACCAGCAGCTGCTCGCGCGGGCGCCGGTTCGGCGCCCCCGCGATCGCGCGGTCGCGCGCCGCCTCGTCGATCACGAAGTCGTCGACGTTCGCGCCGGTCTCGATCCGATACAGCTCCTCGAGGCCTCGCTGAACGCGACGGAGCGTCACTGCACGGTCCTGCCGACGTCGACGATGATGCCGGCGTCGCGCAGCTTCTTCTCGACCCACTCGTCGCGCGTGCGCAGCCAGATCTCGTAGAGCTTGGAGACGTCGGGCGTCGCGAAGTCCACGCGCTTGCGCACCAGGGCGAGCACGTCGACGAACAGCGGGAACTGATCGGCGAGCTCCTCGTAGATCATCTGCAACGAGCGCCCCGCGTGGAAGTGGCGCGCGAGCTGCGCGTACGCCGACTGCCCGATGCCCACGTAGTACTCGACGTCGACCAGCGAGCGGTTGAGCGACTCCGCGAAGAACCCCGCGACGTAGAGCGAGGTGTCGCCGACGTGCTTGAGCGTCTTCACGCGCTCGCCCGGGTCGGTCTGCATCCCCACGAGCTTCATGCCGAGGGGCTCGTCGGTCAGCCGGGCCTTGGTGAAGTCCCCGAGCAGGCCGACGAGGTACCAGCTCGCCGACTCCGAGACCTCGAGCTTGACGGAGGAGAGGGCTTCGGTGACCACCTCGTGGAAGTACGCATCCACGGAAACTGCCAAGGTGACGTCCATGATTCAATACTCGACCGATCTGGGGGAACGGCAAGAAACGCTTTGAATCCAACTCGGTTTCGGGCCCCTGGATCGACCAGTTTCCGTACCGATATGGTGCGATAACGCACCACGTCATGACTCGAAGTAGTCGTGAACAAATTCGAACAAATGGGGGCTTGCGCCGCGCCTCGGACGGGCTTACAGACGCGCCGTTAGCAGTCAAACGAAGTGAGTGCTAACAAACGGCACTCACACTTAGGAGCTCATCATGAACGTTCGCCCACTACAGGATCGCCTCCTGGTTCGTCGCGTCGAAGAGGTCGAGAAGACCCGCGGCGGCATCATCATCCCCGACTCCGCCAAAGAGCGTCCGCTCGAGGGCAAGGTCATCGCCGTCGGCTAGGGCAAGCGTAACGAAGAGGGCGTCGTCATTCCCCTCGACGTGAAGGCCGGCGACCGCGTTCTGTTCGGCAAGTACGCTGGCACCGAGATCAAGGTGGACGGCGTCGAGCACATCATCCTGCGCGAGGAAGAGATCCTCGGGACTCTGGACTGAGGAGAACTACCATGGCCGCCAAAGACATTATTTTCGACGAGAAGGCTCGCACCCGGGTGATGGCTGGCGTCGACACGCTCGCCAACGCCGTCAAGGTCACCCTCGGCCCCCGTGGCCGTAACGTGGTCATCGAGAAGTCGTGGGGCGCTCCCACGGTCACCAAGGACGGCGTCACCGTCGCCAAGGAGATCGAGCTCGAGAACCGGTTCGAGAACATGGGCGCCCAGATGGTCAAGGAGGTCGCGTCCAAGACCTCCGACAACGCCGGCGACGGCACGACCACCGCCACGGTGCTCGCGCAGGCGATCTACCGCGAGGGCTCCAAGCTCGTCGCGGCCGGGCACAACCCGATGGAGCTCAAGCGCGGCATCGACACCGCCGTCGCCGCGCTCATCGCGCAGCTCAAGACGCTGTCGACCCCCACCAAGGGCAAGGACGACATCGCGCAGGTCGGCACGATCAGCGCGAACGGCGACGCCGAGATCGGCCAGATGATCGCCGAGGCGATGAAGAAGGTCGGCAAGGAAGGCGTCATCACCGTCGAAGAGGCCAAGACCATGACGTCGGAGCTCGACGTCGTCGACGGCATGCAGTTCGACCGTGGTTACCTCTCGCCGTACTTCGTGACGGACACCGAGCGCATGGAGGTCGTCCTCCAGGAGCCGTACATCCTCACGCACGAGCGCAAGATCTCGAACATGAAGGAGCTCCTCCCGGTGCTCGAGCAGGTCGCCAAGATGGGCAAGCCGCTCCTGATCATCGCGGAGGACGTCGACGGTGAGGCCCTCGCCACGCTCGTCGTCAACAAGCTCCGTGGCACGCTGCAGATCTGCGCCGTCAAGGCGCCGGGCTTCGGCGATCGCCGCAAGGAGATGCTCAAGGACATCGCCACCATCACCGGCGGCGAGTCGATCACCGAGGACCTCGGGCTCAAGCTCGAGAACCTCACGCTCGCCGACCTCGGGTCGGCCAAGCGCGTCACGATCGACAAGGACAACACGACGATCATCGACGGCACCGGCAAGCAGGAGGTGATCGACGCGCGCGTGAAGACCATCCGCCGCCAGATCGAGGACACCACGTCTGACTACGATCGCGAGAAGCTCCAGGAGCGCCTCGCGAAGCTCGTCGGCGGCGTCGCCGTGATCAAGGTCGGCGCGGCCACCGAGGTCGAGATGAAGGAGAAGAAGGCTCGCGTCGAAGACGCGCTGCACGCCACGCGCGCGGCCGTCGAAGAGGGCATCCTGCCGGGCGGCGGCGTCGCGCTGCTGCGCGCCATGAAGGCCCTCGAGGCGGTGAAGCCCGCCAACGACGACCAGAAGACCGGCGT
>JAPLLF010000954.1 GCA_026387715.1 Pseudomonadota bacterium | reverse complement strand
GCGGCCGCGTCTCCAGCCGCAGGCCCGCATTGTCCCAGCACAGCACGCTGCCTTGCGTGTACCAGTCGCCGGTGACGATGCGCGTGCAGGCCCGTCCATCGATTGACAGCGCATGTACGCCCGGACGATGCGTGTGGCCGTCTGGTATCGCTACGGCGACGGCAAGCGAGCCGTCGAGGCCTACGTCGAGCAGTTCCGGCGCCGGGACGACGCCTCGACCTACGCGGAGGAGTTCGACGGGTTCGGTGGCGGCGTCGGCATGACGCTGTTCTGAGCGCCGCGTCCCCGCGGGAGGGATATCCTGTCGGGGATGCGAGAGATCATCCTGGCGGTCGTGCCATCGGCGATGCGCGGGGACCGCAAGGCCGCGCTCGACGCCGTGTGCGCCGCGCTGTCGAAGCTGCTCGTCGACGTCACCGTGCGCGGCGTACTGCCGACGTCGTACGCGGCGCTCGCGACCGGGCTCGAGCGCGACCAGATCCAGTACGCGTGGATGTCGCCGGCGCTCGTCGTGCTCACCGAGGAGCAGATCAAGCTGCAGCCGCTGCTCGTCGCGGTCCGCAACGAGCAGCAGAGCTACAACTCGGCGCTGTTCGTCGAGGCGTCGTCGTCGTTCGACACCGTCGTCGAGCTCGAGGGCCAGACGATCGCCTGGGTCGATCCGTCCTCGGCCGCGGGCTACCTGTGCCCGCGGATCGCGCTCGCGGCGCGCGGCATCGATCCGTCGACGTTCTTCGGGCGCGAGCTGTTCCTCGGCTCGCACGAGCAGGTCGTGCGCGCGGTGTTCGACGGCCGCGCGCAGGTCGGCGCGACCTACGGCGAGCGGCCGACGATCGAGGACGGGCCGATCTTGCGCGGCGGGTTCCTCGACGTCGATCCCGATCATCCGGTGCGCGTGCTCGAGTGGTCACCGCCGATCCCGCACGACGTGATCGCGGGGCACGGCCTGATCTCGATGGCGGAGCACCGCGTGTTCTCCAACGCGATCCTCACGCTCGCGTCGCGCGCCGACGGGCGGCAGCTGCTCTACGACGCGTTCCACACCGAGCAGTTCACCATCGCCTCGTCCACGGCGCTGCGCCCGCTGCGCGACCTCGTCCGGCAGGCGCGCGAGCACGGCCTGCTCAACCAGCTATGAACGCAAGGCCCGGGCGACCTGGTCGCGCAGCCGCGCGGGGACGCCGGCCTCGTCGGCGAACGTGGAGAAGCGGCGAACCGCGGCGCGCACCTCGTCGATGATCTTCGCGGCGCGCTTGACGTGCCGCCGCGTGGCCAGCTCGGTGAGGTGGGAGACGCCCGGGCTCCGTCCCTCGCCCGCGATCAGCATCGTGTGCTCGCCACCCGGGCCGTGCGCGAACGTGAGGTCGAACGCCGGGCTCGGACGCCACTGGCCCCGCTCGTCCATGAGGAACGCGAAGTTGCGGCTGTGATCGTCGCGGTTGTGCGCGAACACGTTGAAGCAGGCCCGCCGGAACATCTCGGTGACGGCCGCCTCGTTGCGCGTCAGCGTGCGGGTGACCTCGAGCAGGTCGCCATAATCGAGCGCCGCGTAGCCATGCGGGAGTGAGCGCAGCCCGCCGAGGCTGTGCATGTGGATCCGCGTCGGGCCCACGCGATCGAACCGCTCGATCGCGAAGTAGCCTGGCCGTCGACGGGTCGCGCCCAGCACCCGGGTGCGTGGCACGTCGAGCCCCGCGGCGTTCGCCATCAGGAAGTACGCGTGCTCGAGCGCCGCGCTGTGTCGAGCGTCCTTTGGCCCGGGGAACTTCACGAGCCACGCGGTGAAGCCCGGAGCGAGCGCGCCCGGCTCGAGGTGGACGTCCCCGTTCGGACCGAGCTGGATCAGCACCTTGGGGCGCGCGCCCTTGGGGGAACCTCCGACCGCGATCAGGCGCTCGAGATCGATGCCCGTCGCGTCGCGTTGCACCGCCGCGGCCTCCTCGGCGAGGACCGTCAGCGACACGCGCCCGAACCCCGCGAAGGTGACCTCCGGATCGTAGACGAGCGCGCCCATCGAGCGCGAACCGACGATCGCGAGCCGGTCGAGCGGCGTGAGCGCGAGCGCCGACATGCCCAGCTCGGTCGCGCGCCGATCGATCAGCAAACGCCCCCAGCCGTCGGGGAGGCTGTCCTCGAACACGCCCATCAGGCCGTCGAAGATCGCGGGCTTGCCGACGACGACGTCGGGCGTCAGCGGCAGGTCGAACGGCGAGAGCTCGAGCCGCGTGCCGAGAAACCCGCGATCGTACTCGAACAACAGCTGCCGGGCGCGGAGCGCGAGTCGCCCGACCTTGATGCGGTGACCCAGGGTGGGCTCGTAGAACACGGCGAGTTGCTGGACGTGCGCGAGCTTCACGTGCGCCTCGGCGCGCGCTTGCGGCTCGCCACGAACGGGCGCGCGAGCGCGTCGTCGAGCGAGGCGAAGGCGGGCGCCGCGAACAGCTGGTCGAACGCGGCGTCCGCGTGGAGCGCGGTGGCGATGCGCAGGACGTTCTCGATCGACGCGGTCCCGGACTTCTCGAACCGCGCGACGGTGGCGAGGCCGACGCCGGCCCGCTCGGCGAGCTCGGCCTGCCCGAGGCGACGCAGCAGGCGGAGCTGCCGAGCCCGCTCACCGAGGGAGCTCAGCTGCTCATCGAGCGAGGGTCGATAATCAATCACGAATGAGAGGTTATTGGCGAAATCACGCCATGACCACTCATTTTCGATGCGTTAGCGAGAGAGCTGAATCAGGCGGTGGCGGGGGGCTCGTAGAAGAACACCGACAGCGCGATGCAGTGGAACGCGGCGTCGCTCGACTGGGTCACGATGATCTCGGTGAGCTCCTTCTTCGGGTGGTTGGTGATCCACTCGGTCACCTTCTCGCCGAGGCGCTCGCGATCGGCGAACAGGGTCGCCGAGAACACCTTCACCCCGTTGAACTGCTTGTCGGGACGCAACACCAACCGACGCGCTTCCGTGGCTTCCAGCATTTTACAAC
This sequence comes from Pseudomonadota bacterium, assembly GCA_026387715.1. GTDB lineage: Bacteria > Myxococcota_A > Polyangia > Haliangiales > Haliangiaceae > JABFXX01. Next base: position 3,495 of record JAPLLF010000954.1, on the reverse strand, counting down.
CATACCACCCGAGGTCGGGATGCGTACCGTCGATAATGCACGTAACACCTCAAAACTATTCGTAGCCGCTCACCGCACGACGAGCGCGCGTCGCGCCTTCCGACCGGCCTCATCCGCGACGACGATCTCGTGATCTCCGACGGTCGGCACCCACGCGAAGCGCTGCGCCGCGGGCAGCGTGGCGACCAGCGCCCCATCGACGAACCACGAGATCTTCGCAGCGTGCGTGGACGCCGCGAACGGCACGCGCTGGTGCGTCGCCGGCACGCCGGGGATCAGGGTGACGACCTGGCCGTCCACCGGCGCGCGGATGATCGGCGCGGTCGCCAGCGCGCCGGCCTCGGCGCACGCCTCGTCGAACACCGGCGCGTCCGGGATCGCGCGGTCGCGCTCGACGAGCCAGGTCGCGAGCGCCGACGGCAACACGACGAAGTTCTGCCGATCGTAGACGTGGTCGGCGACGCGACACGCGGGGAGGATCGCGCGCCCGCTCGCGCGATCGACCTCGAACGCCTGGTGGTAGGGGCACCGCACGGTGGGCACCGCGTGGACCTCGGCGAGCGCCCGGGTGCGGTGCGTGCAGCTGTCGCCGGCGAGGTAGCCCGAGTACGTGCACACCTCGACCTCGACGAGGTCGGCGGGCGGGCTCGACGTCGGTGGGACCGTGCGCCCGGCGACGCCCTCGAGCACGTCGAACAGCAGCGGGCCCGCGGCCGACGAGCCGACCAGATCGGCCGTCGGCGTGTTGTCGGCGTTGCCGGTCCACACCACCGCGGTGTACGTGGGCCCCGAGCCCGCGGCCCACGCGTCGTGGAAGCCGAAGCTCGTGCCGGTCTTCCAGTGGATGCCGGTCGGCATCGCGGTGATCGATCGGCGCGCGGGGAAGTCGGGGCGATCCTTCTGGGCGAGCGCGTCGCGCGTCAGGTACGCGGCCCCGGGGCCGAAGATGTGCGCATCGGAGCCCGGTACGTCCGCGACCGCGAGCCGGAGCGGCCGGTACGTACCGTCCTCGGCGAGCGTCGCGTAGATCCCGGCGAGCTCGAGCGGCGACAGCTCGATGCCGCCGACGACGATCGACAGCCCGAACTGATCCGGCGTGGTCGCGAGCGCGGCGCGGACGTCCAGGCGCGCGAGCTCCTTGACGAACGCGCCGACGCCGAGCCGATCGAGCAGATCGATGAACGGGATGTTGAGCGACCGGCCGAGCGACTCGCGCAAGGTGACGAGGCCGGCGAACTCGCCGTCGAAGTTCTTCGGCCGGTAGGTGCCGTACTGGGTCGGGATGTCGGCGACGAGGTAGCCGGGCAGGGCGGCGCCGCGATCGATCGCCAGCGCGTAGAGCAGCGGCTTGAGCGTGGAGCCCGGCGAGCGCGGACGATCGAACATCGCGATCTGGCCGCCGTGCTTGGTGTCGGTGAAGTCGAGGTTGCCCGCGAGCGCGACGACCTCGCGGGTGTGGTGATCGACGACGACGACCGCGCCGTTGTGGATCCCCTTGCGCACGAGCTCGGGCCGCTGGAGCGCGACCTGCTTCTCGACGAGCGCCTGCAGGCCGGCGTCGAGCGTCGACTGGATCGTCGCGCGGTCGGGGAACCGCGCGCGCAGCGCGAGCGCCGCGTGGGGCGCCGCCCGCGGCAGCGGGATCAACCGCTCCGGCACCGGCGTGCCGATCGTCCCATCGCCGCCGATCGCCTGCCGCGCCGCCACGACGTCGGCGCCGACGAACACGCCCGCCGCGACGAGCTTGTCGAGGATGGCGTCGCGCCGCGCCCGCAGCCGCGCCACGTTGGCCTCGCTCGGCGCGTAGCGCGCCGGCCCCTGCGGCACCGCGAGCAAGGTCGCGATCTCGACGGGCGCGAGGTGCTTCGCGCCGTGCCCGAAGTACGCCCACGCCGCCGACTCGACGCCCTCGACGTTGCCGCCATACGGCGTGCGCGCGAGGTACGCCGCGAGGATCTCGCGCTTGGACAGCCGCAGATCGAGCTGCACCGCGCGGAACATGTCGGCGAGCTTGCTCGGGATCGTGCGAGGGCGCGGCTCGAGCAGCCGCGCGAGCTGCATCGACAGCGTCGAGCCGCCGCTCACCCGGCGCCCGCGCGTGACGTCCGTCCAGGCGGCGCGCGCGATCGCGATCGTGTCCACGCCGTCGTGGCTCCAGAACCGCTTGTCCTCGAGCGCGACCAGCGCGTCGACGAACCGCGGATCGACGCCGTCGAGCGTCACCGGCAGCCGCCACTTGTCGTCGCTCGCCAGGAAGACGTGGGCCGGCGTGCCGTCGCGATACGTGATCACCGTCGACCAGCGCGCGTCGCGCGCGGGCAGCGGCACGAGCACGACGAGCGCGAGCACGACGAGCAGCGCGAGGTTCCCGGCGGTGATCGCGACCGTGGCCCACCGCCACAGCCGCGTGCACCACCGCCGGGTCGTCATCTCAGATCGTCTTGCCCGTCCACGGGCCGCTGACGACGAACGGCGTCGGCGCGACCGCGCGCGCCCACAGCGTCGGGTCGTACATCGCCTCGACCTCGACCGGCGGGATCGTGAACTTGCCGGCCGTCACCACGCGCACCGTGTAGATGACCTTCTTCGACTCGCTCGGCTGCAGCGTGCCGAACACCTCGAGCCGATCGTCGCGCATGTTGAGGAAGTCGCTCGCCCATAGCTGGCCGGGCTCGAACCAGTCGGCCTTCATCGACCGGCCGAGCCGCGGGTTCTCGATCTCGAGGCCCGCCGGCAGCCGATCGACGAGCGCGACGTTCTGGATCACGTCGCCGCTGGTGTTGGCGACGTCGAGCTCGACGTACAGCAGGTCGCCGAGCTTGAGCGCGCCGCTGCCGACGTCGACGAGCTCGTTGCCGCCGGCGCCACCGTAGAACGTGCGCCGCACGGTCATCCCGTTGCCGCCGCCCTGGTACGCGCCGCCGGGGCGGATGCCCTCGCTCGAGATCCCCAGCCACATGCCCGCGGCCGACGCCGGGATCTCGAGCGACAGCTTGGCGTACTCGCTCGCGCGCAGCAGCGACCAGCTCTTGTCGTTGGTCTTGCGCTTGGCCTTGCGCGCGTCGATCGTCACGCCGTCGGCGACGAGCTTGCCGTCGGCGACGCCCTTGGCGTTCATCCCCTGGACCCACTTGCCCAGGCCGGTGACGCCCCACACGAGCTCCTGGGTGTTGTAGTAGCCCGACTTCTGGCCCGACAGCGACTCGGCCACCCGCGTCGCGAGCGCCTCGCCCGCGGCGTCGTTGCCGAACAGGTCGTGGAACGTCGACAGCTGGAAGGCGCGGCGCCGGCGATCCGAGTAGAAGCTCCAGCTGTTGATGCGGTCGACCGCGATCGGCGACGCATCGACCTTCTTGAGCTCGGCCTCGTACCGGCGATCACCCGCGAGGTAGAGCGCGGCCATCAGCATGTAGCGGTCCTCGGCCTGCTCCCCCTTGGCCGTCGCCGGGATCTCCTCGATCAGCCTGGCGATGCGCGCCTTCTTGCCCTTGCCGC
>JAPLLF010001282.1 GCA_026387715.1 Pseudomonadota bacterium | reverse complement strand
CGACGATCCGCGCCTGCCGCCGATCATGACCGACGTGCGCAAGGTGCAGCCGTCGGCGCGCCGGATCGTCCGTGGCGACGGCAAGGGTGACACCACGCTGGTCCATCGCTTCGTCGATCGCGACGCGGGGCTCGAGGCGCTGGTCGACGCGATCACCGCCGATCTCCCGAACGCCGCGACGTAGCGTCGTCGCCGCCCACGGGAGCTACCGGCGCGTCGCGAGGTCGAGCAGCATCGCGTCGGCCTGGCCGACGAGGAAGTCGGCACCGACGGGTGCGGCGCGGACGAACGCCTCGAGGTCGGCCTTCGCCTTGCCGAGCTCCTTTTGGCGGAAGGCGATCTGGCCGCGATGGAACCGCGCCCGGAGGTTGCCCGGATCGGCCTCCAGCGCCTTGCCGAACGCCGCGATCGCGCTGGCGTCCTCGCGCCGATCGGCGTGCGCGAGTCCGTTCGCGAGCCAGATCGTCGACGCCTCGTGCAGCCCCGGCACCGTCGTGAGCCCGAGCTCGGTGACGGCGAGCGCCGCTTCGAGGTAGTCCCAGCCACGATAGAGCTCGGCGAGCGCGAGGATCGGCCCCGCCACCCGCGGGTTCGTGGAGATCGCCGCCGAGAGCTCGGTCGCAGCGAGCACCGGCTCGTTGGTGTCGCGCGCGATCCGACCGAGGTAGAAGTGCGCGAGCCACAGCCGACCGTCGAGCCGGAGCGCCTCGGCGAGCTGCACCCGCGCGCGAGCGAGCTGCCTGGACTCGGCCGCGGCGATGCCGAGCCCCTGCTGGAACATCGCCTGGCCCGGCGAGAGGGCGACCGCGGTCGCGAACGCTTCGAACGCCTCGCCCCACCGGCCGGCGGCGGCGAGCGCGCTGCCCAGCCCGTACGACGCGAGCGGCAGATCCGGCCAGCGCGCGAGCGCGGCGCGATAGGTGTTGATCGCCTCCTCGAGCTGCTGGTTTTGGAACGCACGATTCGCGGCGCTGAGATCGCGCCGCGCGGCCTCGAGATCTGCGAGCGAGACGCTCGACGCCGGGTTCACGCGCGGGGCGATCGTCGCGGAGATCGGGACCGTCGACGCGAGCGCCGGCATCACCATCGAAGTCGCCGGATGGAGCGCGAAGTCCGTCGAGGTCCACTTCGCGGAGTGGTTGGTCATCGCCGCGTAGACCACGAGCCCCGCGTCGTCGCGCTCGGCGTGCGGCGAGACCTGCATGAACTGGCCGGTGACCGTCACGCGGTCACCGACGCGGAGCACCGGACAGCCGGGGGATCGCGAGGGCACGCACCGATCGGGCCCGGGGTTCGCGAGGTCGTCGCGCGCGAGCACCCGGCGCTCGAGCTTGCTGAACGGTCGCGGCACGTCGACGATCCACACGCTCCGCTCGACGGGCGTCGTCGCCGTGTCGCCGAGGTAGAACTTCTTGCGCTCGCACCGCGTGGGATCGGTGTCGAGCACCGGGCAGTCGTAGACCATCGTGATCACGCCGGTGACCGACAGCTCGTTGCCCAGCAGCGGCGCGCCGGCGAGTCGGAGCGACCGGACGCCGTGCGTGCCCTCGGGCGTCACGCCCGAGACGTCGAACGCCGGGATCGGCGGCAACGTGACGGTCAGCGGCGCCGACGACGCCTCCGCTCCCCCGATCTCGCCTCCCGACGTGCGCACGGCGATGCGCGCGCGCACGACCTGGGCGTGCTCGTTCGAGGGATCGTTGGCGAGGATCGCGTCCGCCGCGGCGCGCGCGTCGTCGAGCCGACCGGCGACGAGCGCCGCATCGGCGCGTGCGTGGAGGTCGAGGTGCGGCGCGTGCTCCCCGCCGATGCGCGCAGGAGAAGGCGGTGCTGGCGGTGATGCGCCGCAGGCGACCAGCGCGACGACCGAGAGGCGCGCGACGCGCGCGAGCCCGCGCGTCACTC
>JAPLLF010000142.1 GCA_026387715.1 Pseudomonadota bacterium | reverse complement strand
GCCGGGGAAGCCGCGGCGCGCCGCGCGCGCGAGGCGCGGGGAGGCGAAGAACGACGAGCCACACTCGCCGAGCGGATGGCTGAACGTGCGCACCGGCGTGCCCGGTCCCGCCGGGGTGTCCGACAGGATGACGTCGACGGTGTGCACGGCGAGCTCGCCCATCAGCGCCTCGGCCTTGCGCTCCTCGCGCACGACCACGCGCACCGCCGGGTCGAGCTGGAACGCGGGCTCGAGGATGCGATGCACGATCGACTTCGCGAGCACGTCCGACACGCCGACCACCAGGCGCTGCTGCTGGCCGCTCGGCCGGCCCTTCAACGTGTCCTGGAACTCCTGGCCGAGCGCGAAGATCTCGTCGGCGTAGCGGAACGCGATCCGCCCGCTATCGGTGAGGACGAGGTTTCTGCCCTTGCGCGCGAACAGCTTGACGCCGAGCACGTCCTCGAGCCGATGGATCTGGCCGCTGATCGTCGGGTGGGCGAGCCGGAGCCGCTTGCCCGCCTTGGTGATGCTGCCCTCCTTCGCGACCGCCCAGAAGTAGAGCAGGTGGTGATAGTTCAGCCATTCCATCACCACGCACTATGTCAGGACTGGCTGGTGGTTTTGGGCAGCTCCGCGATGAGCGCCTCGGTCGTCAGCATCATCGACGCGACCGACGCCGCGTTCTGCAGCGCGACGCGGACGACCTTGGTCGGATCGATCACCCCGGCCAGGACGAGATCCTCGTAGACCCCGGTGGCGGCGTTGTAGCCGAACGCGCCGGTGCCCTCGCGCACGCGGTTGACGACCACGGCGCCCTCGGCCCCGCAGTTCTTCACGATCTGCCGCGCCGGCTCCTCGATCGCGCGGCGGATGATGTCGACGCCGTAGCGGCGATCATCCTCGAACCGGAGCGTGCCGAGCGCGGGGATGCAGCGGAGGAGCGCGACCCCGCCGCCGGGGACGACGCCCTCCTCGACGGCCGCGCGGGTCGCGTGCATGGCGTCCTCGACGCGGGCCTTCTTCTCCTTCATCTCGACCTCGGTCGCGGCGCCGACCTTGATGATCGCGACGCCGCCGACGAGCTTGGCGAGCCGCGCCTGCAGCTTCTCCTTGTCGTAGTCCGAGGTCGACTCCTCGATCTGGCGGCGCAGCAGCTTCACGCGGACGTCGACGTCGGCCTTCGGGCCGGCGCCCTCGATGATCGTCGTGTTGTCCTTGTCGACCACGATCCGCTTGGCGGTCCCGAGGTCCTCGAGCGTCAGGCTCTCGAGCACGACGCCGAGATCGACGGTGATCGCCTTGCCGCCGGTGAGCGCGGCGATGTCCTGGAGCAGGGCGGTGCGGTTGTCGCCGAACCCCGGCGCCTTCACGGCGCAGATCGCGAGCGTGCCGCGCAGCTTGTTGACCACCAGGGTGGCCAGCGCCTCGCCCTCGATGTTCTCCGCGATGATGACGAGCGGCTTGCCCGACTTGGCGACCAGCTCGAGGAGCGGCAGGAGCTCCTTCATGTTGGTCAGCCGGCCCTCGTGGATGAAGACGTAGGCGTCCGTGAACGCGACCTCCATGCGCTCGGGATCGGTCACGAAGTACGCGGAGAGGTAGCCGCGATCGAACTGCATGCCCTCGACGACGTCGAGCGTGGTCTCCATCGACTTGGCCTCCTCGACGGTGATCACGCCCTCGCGGCCGACCTTCTCCATCGCCTCGGCGATCAGCGTGCCGATCGTGACGTCGCCGTTGGCCGACACGATGCCGACCTGGGCGATCTCGGCCTTGCCGCGCGTCGGCGTCGATTGCCGCACGAGCTCGGCGACGACCGTGGTGACCGCCGCGTCGATGCCGCGCTTGAGGTCCATCGGGTTGGCCCCGGCGGCGACGAGCTTGGCGCCCTCGGTGTAGATCGCCTGGGCGAGCACGGTCGCGGTGGTGGTGCCGTCGCCGGCGAGATCGGAGGTCTTCGACGCGACCTCCTTGACCATCTGCGCGCCCATGTTCTCGAAGCGATCCTCGAGCTCGATCTCCTTGGCGACGGTGACGCCGTCCTTGGTGATCGTCGGGGCGCCCCACGACTTCTCGATGATGACGTTCCGGCCGCGGGGGCCGAGGGTGACCTTCACGGCGTTCGCGAGGATGTCGAGACCCGCGGCGATGTGCCGGCGGGCGTTGGCGTCGAACAGAATCTCTTTGGCGACCATGGCGGTACCCTAGGTGCTAGCCAATAGTTCGACTATTCGGAAGTTCGAGCACGTCGTGACGGTAAAGCCGACACGTGGAGACCGAATGGAAGGCTCGGTCGTTTGACGGAAAATGCATCGGTTCTCCACGGTTGTCCTCGTCGCGCTGCTCGCATCCCCGGCGTTCGCCGCACCCAAGACCGAGGTCGAGGTCGGGGTCGCGAATCGCGCGTCCTTCCAGGTGGCGCTGGCCGCGAAGAAGCTCGCGCCGATCACCCTCGTCGTGAAGCGCATCGACAAGGAGGTCTCGATGGGGACGCAGCCCAGGCAGGTCCCCGGCTTCATCGATCTCGGCGTCTCCGCCGGGTGGAGCGCGGAGGAGGTCCTGTTCGTCGCCAACGCCCGGCACGAGGTGTTCCGCGTGCGGCGCGCGGAGCACGTGGCCACGACGATCACCGAGCAGCTCGGCTGCCGTGCGATGAGGTTCGCCGGCGGTCGGGGCTGGTTCGAGCAGCGCCGCTACGCGCTCCCCGCGGGCTTCACGTTCAAGGGCGACGTCACGATCGCGTACGACACGATCGCCTGGCAGAAGATCGACGCGACGAAGCGGCCCGATGGCACGCCGTGCCCGGAGCCATCCATCGCGCTCGATTGATCCACGAGGTATGCTCGCGAGACGATGCGGCGCGTAGCTCTCTCGCTGACGCTCGTGGCGTGTGGTGGTGGCGGTGCGCCCCCGATCGCCACGACGCCCGCCACGACGCCCGTCGCGATGCCCGAGGCGCCGGTCGGCCGGGTGTCGGCGACGCGCTCCACGGCGGTGCCCAAGCTCCCGCACCCGGTCGCGGCCCAGTTCGGCACGTTCTCGCCGCTCGGCTTTCACGAGCAGGACGAGCTGCCACTGGTCGTCAACAGCCAGTTCATGTGGCGCATCCAGCTGCCGTGCAGCGAGCCCGTCGAGTATCGCGAGACGTTCGTGACCCCGGCGCCGACGACGTGGGGCGCGCCGGACCCGTCGACGATCGTCGGCGACGACGGTGCGCTGGCCGAACACACGGAGCTGGGCGAGTGCCGCGACGGCTGGGTCGAGAACATCTGGACGATCAACGCCAGCGATCCGCCGGGCGAGTGGACGCTCACCGTCGACATCAAGGGCTTCGCCTCGACCGTGTTTCACGTACGCTTCGTCCAGCCGTGAGTGGATCGATCGCGTATGGTCCGCGCATATGAGCGCCAACGTCGAGTTCGATATTCGGGTTCGCAATTTCGGCGCGAACAAGGCATCGGTGCTCGCGGCGCTGGCCAAGGTCCTGCAGAAGGAGCTGCCGGACGAGTTCGCGGCGCCGACGACGACGCCCGACGAGATCCGCGTGATGAGTGACTTCCCGGTCGTGATCGGGAAGTCGTACGACTTCCTTCCCGATCTGCGCGAGCGGCTCGCCGAGCTCGAGTCCGACGGGATCACGGTGGAGCTCCGCGTGCGGATCGACAGCAAGCGCGCGGATGAGTGGGAGGTCGTCGCCCGGCGAGCGGCCGACGAGGCCGCCGCGACCAAGCCCGCGAAGAAGGGCCCCAAGAAGCCCACGCCGAGCACCTCGCGGAAGAAGACGTAGGGAGCTAGAGGCTATCGATCCAGGCGGCGATCGTCGTCTGCTCGGCGGGCGTGAAGTAGGTCGTGCCCTGGTGGTCGCCCTTGGTGACCAGCACGTTGGTGGTGCCCGGGGCGGCCTTGTACTTCGCCTGCAGGTTGTTGAACGAGCTCAGCGTGGGCATCTGGACGCCCGAGTGGCAGCCGAGGCAGCGGGTGACGAGCGGGGACACCATCGAGGTGAACGTCGCCGCGCCGTTGTTGTTGCCGCCGTCGGGCCCGCCACCAGGGGTCTCCACCGCTCCGACCGAGCAGCCTCCGAGTAACACCGCGATTACAGCGAAGCGTGCCACCATGGTTGGTAACGCTACATGCAAGGATCGGATCCTGCCAAGGGGTGGTGGATCGACCCGGCCAGCCTGCGATTCCGGTCGTCTACGCAGGTAGGAGGTGGTGCGCAGACGTCGCCTTGGGGCGGTGGTCACCAGCTGGAGCGGCCGGCCTGGGGAGTTCACCCCCGGGCTAGACGATGCGTCCCATCTCCCGATATTCCTGGCGCGCGGCCTCGAGGATGTCGGTGGTCGACACCGGCCGGCCCTCCGACGCCGCGATCAGCGCGGCGCGCAGCACCGCCTTCTTGATGTAGCCGCCGGCCATCTCGAAGCGCTTCGCGATCGTCGTCCAGTCGATCTCGGGCTCGAGCGGCACCTTCGGCGGGAACATGCTCTTCCACAGCCGCGCGCGGACGTCCTCGTCGGGGAGCTCGAACTGGATCGAGAACCGCACGCGGCGCTTGAACGCGTCGTCGAGGCCCTGCTCGAGGTTGGTCGCGAGCAACGTGACGCCGTCGAACGTCTCCATGCGCTGGAGCAGGTAGTTGACCTCGAGGTTGGCGTAGCGATCGTTGCTCGACTTCACCTCGGTGCGCTTGGCGAACAACGCGTCGGCCTCGTCGAAGAACAGCACGGCGTGCGAGGTCTCGGCCTCGTCGAAGATCCGCCCGAGGTTCTTCTCGGTCTCGCCGATGTACTTGTTGACGACCTGCGACAGATCGATCCGGTAGAGGTCGTAGCCCAGCTCGTGCGCGAGGATCTGCGCGACCATCGTCTTGCCGGTGCCAGGCGGCCCCGCGAGGATCGCCGAGACGCCGCGGCCGTACGGCAGCTTCGCCGCGAAGCCCCAGTCCTCGAGGAGGAACGGCCGGAAGCGCGCGAACCGCACGACCTCCTTGACCGCGTCCATCGTGTCGGTCGGCAGCACCAGGTCGTTCCAGGTGAACCCGATCGGGATGCGCTGCGCCATCTCGCCGAGGCGGTGCGAGAACGTCAGGCGCGCGGCGGTGCCGAGATCGTCGAGCGTGACCTTCGGCGCGTCGGGGTCGCGCAGGCGCGCGGTCGACTCCGCGCGTCGGGCCGCGCCGGCGATCGTGCCGGCCGCGAACGAGTAGCGACTCGCGACGACGTCGAGATCCGGCGGATCGACCAGCGGCGCCGGGAGCGCGCGCCCCCACAGCTCGAGCCGCTCGCGAAACGTCGGCAGCGGGATGTCGAGCTCGACGAGGTTGGCGACGGCGTTGACCAGCCAGCCCGGGTGGCCGCGCAGGGCGAACACCATCGGCACCGCGAGATCGATGCTCGCGTCGTAGATCGCCTGGGCGAGCGCGCGCGGGACCTCGCGATCGAGCTCGCCGCCCTCGAACACGATCGCGGCATCGCGCAGCGCGGCCTCGCGCACGCTCGCGGCGACGCGCTCGGCGATCCGCGGCCCGTCGGTGATCAGCGCCTCGAGATCGACGCGCACGACGTCGCGGTCCCGCTCGCCGAACACGACCTCGGTCACCGTCGCGCGGCCGACGCCGTTGGGCCCGGCGAGCAGCACGCGCGCGGTCGGCACGAGGACCGCGCGGGCGATCCGCTCGACGAGCGCGGGGTCCATCACGATCTGCGCGCGCGCCGGACGAAACCGCGGGAGCTTCACGCAGCCGCGCACCAGCTCGTCGATCGTGTCGTGGCCGCGGACGTACGCGACGATCCGATCGGCGGTCCGCACGGTCCGCATCGACGCCGCGCTCTCGCCCTGGGCCGCGAGCGCGATCAGGCCGTGGCGGCGCAGCGGCGCGGCCTCGTCGAACCGGGCGAGCACGCGCTCGACGAGGAACGGGTCGTTCGCGCCGATCAGCCGGCACACGAAGGCGACGTCGGGGCGCTTGCGGGTGAAGTCGTCGAGCGCGAACGTGAACGCCCGCTCGAGCTCGTGATCGAGCTCCGGCGCCAGGAGCACGGCGAGGATCGCGAGGTCGAGCGGGTGGAGCGCGAACACGTCGCGGAGCCTGCCGAGCGGAGATCCCTGCTCGAGCGACGCCGAGAACGCGCTGATGGCCGGACCGGTGCTATCGGCGAGCGGGGTAGGTGCGGGTGGGGGCTCCAGCGCGAGCAGGACCTCGTCCTCCCGGACCCCGAGCTGCGATGCGCTCCCTCGGGCTCGTCGACGATCGGCATTCATCGTGAGGTATCTCGCCAGGTAAGCGCGGGCGAGATCGAGGATCGGTGCGTACGGCTGCATCGCGAAACCAGCATACGGCTACGCACGGTCCCGGGAACTTCTTCCCTCGGAAATCGTCATCAATTTCGACGCGATCCGGTCTAAAATAGCTCCGTGGCCGACCGCGAAGTAACGACCCAAGAAGCTCCACAACCCACTGTTGCACCCGTCGCGCCCGAGACCAAGCATGGTCCGGGTGAGCAAGCGCTCGAGGCGCTGCTCAAGGCAGGCGGCATGCCGGACACGAAGAAGGTCATCGCGATCATCGACGGTCATCGCGGCGAGCGCGACGCGCTGTTCGCGATGCTGCAGTCGTCGCTCGGCAACGCGTACACGCAGCAGGTCGTCGCGCAGATGGACAAGCTGCGGCTCTCGATCGACCGCAAGGAGATCGCCGCCGGCGATCCGTCGAACCCGGACGGCGGCTTCTTCGTCGCGGGCGCCGAGCAGCAGGGCGCGAAGTGGCGCACCGCGGGTGGCGGCTTCTCGGGCACCGCCGACAAGGACGGCCTCGACACGACGGTGAAGACCAACGAACACGACGCGATCCACGCGCACGTCGGCAAGGATCAGTCGGGCACGATCGCGTACGAGCGCGACGGCAAGTCGCAGGGCGAGCTGTTCGGGCACTACAAGAGCGGCACCGACTACGAGGCGGGCGCGCGCAAGACGTGGGGGCTCGACGGCGGCTCGACGCTGACGACCACGGCGTCGCACCAGGTCGGCGCGAACGGGACGACCGACGCGCTCACCGGTGCGTACAAGAGCGGCGACGGCAAGACGACGGCCGACGGCTCGCTCGGCGTCAAGGACGGGCAGTTCGCCGGCAGCGCCTCCGGCTCGCACACGCGCGCCGATGGCACCGTGATCGCCGGCGCGCTCGCGCACGACGGCAAGACCACGTCGCTCGACGGCTCGTACACCGACAAGGACACCTCGTACAGCGGACGGCTCGCCCACGACGATCAGGGCACGACGCTGTCGGGCGCGTACAAGGACAAGGACACGTCGATCACCGGCCGGCTCGGGCGCGATGCGCAGGGCACGACCACGCTCGGCGGCACCGCCTCGCAGGAGCTCAAGAGCGGCGCGACGGTCAGCGGCGCCGCGGAGCTCTCGCGCTCGCAGGCGGGCCAGTACTACGGCTCGCTCGATGGCGCATACAAGGACAAGGACACGTCGTTGACTGGCCACCTCGGCCGCGACCTCGCGGGCACGACCACGCTCTCGGGCACCGGCTCGCAGGAGCTCAAGAGCGGGGCGACGATCGGCGGCGCGGCCGAGCTGCACCGCTCCGCGGCGGGGCAGTACTACGGCTCGCTCGACGGCTCGTACAAGGACAAGGACACGTCGCTGACCGGTCACCTCGGCCGTGACCTCGAGGGCACGACCACGCTCGGTGGTACCGGCTCGCACAAGCTCCAGAACGGCGCGACGCTGGCGGGCTCGGCCGAGCTCCAGCGCTCGGCGGCGGGCCTCTACACGGGCCACCTCGACGGCTCGTACACCGACAAGGACAGCAAGATCGACGGCAGCATCGTGCGCGGCGCCGACTCGACGACGATCGGTGGCGGGTACACGCGGAAGTGGGGCGACGAGCTGTCGCTGTCCGCGCGCGCGTCGCACCTGCAGCCGGATCACGGGCAAGGCCAGTCGACCTTCACGATGTCCGAGCAGTACAAGTCCGGCAAGATGATCCAGGGCCTCGACCTCACGGCGGGGCACGGCGCGCGCGACTACATCGGCGCGAAGGGTTCGATCGACGCCCAGCTCGCGCCCAACCTCTACGCGGGCGCGTACGGCTCGTTCGCCGCGGAGTCCGGCAAGCAGACCACCGCACAGCTCGGCGCGAGCCTGACGTTCACGCCGAACGAGAAGACGGCGTTGACGCTCGCCGGCGTCATCGACGAGCACGGCACGATCGAGACCCGCCTGCAGTACGACGTGTTCAAGTCGAAGATCAACGGCGTCTCGGACATCGCGGGGCACAAGAAGGACGCGCTCGTCAGCCTGTTCCTGTCGTACTCGCAGCAGACCGGCGGTGGCCGCTCGCTCGACGATCGCTATGGCGCCCCGAAGTACGGCACCAGCACGCCCGCGGGTGGCGGCCAGGTGATGGCCGGCATCAAGATCGCGTTCTAGATCGAAGGTCATGACAGATCCGGTCTGCGGCATGACGGTCGCGTCCGGCGCCAAGGGCGGAAGCGCGACGCACGCGGGCGTCGAGTACTGGTTCTGTAACCCTCGCTGTCGCGAGCGGTTCATCGCGGATCCGGCGAAGTACCTCGACGCGTCCCCGGGGACGACGACGGCCGGGCCCACCTCGACGCCGACGCCTGCCACCGCCTACCTCTGCCCGATGGATCCCGAGGTGCGCGAGCCCGTGCCCGGGCCGTGTCGGATCTGCGGCATGGCGCTCGAGCCCGAGCTCGCCACGCCCGGCACCGACGCCAACCCCGAGCTGCGCGACATGTGGCGGCGGTTCGTCGTCGGCGCGGTGTTCGCGGTGCCGCTCGTCGCGCTCGGCATGCTGATGGTCGGTCCGGCCTGGCTCCAGCTCGTGCTGGCGACGCCCGTCGTCGCGTGGTGCGGGTGGCCGTTCCTCGTGCGCGGCGCGCGCTCGATCGCGACCTTGCGGCTCAACATGTTCACGCTGATCGCGATGGGCGTCGTGGTCGCCTACGTCGACTCGACGGTGATGACGCTCCGCGGCGCCCCGGTGCACGATCTCTACTTCGAGCCAGCCGCCGTGATCACGGTGCTCGCGTTGCTCGGGCAGGTGCTCGAGCTGCGCGCACGGCGGGCGACCCGACGCGCGATCGAGGCGCTCCTGGCGCTCGCCCCGTCGACCGCGCGGCTGGTGCGCGCGGACCGGTCGGAGGTCGACATCGCGATCGACCGCGTCGCGCGCGGTGACAAGCTGCGCGTGCGTCCCGGCGAGCGCGTGCCGGTCGACGGCGTCGTCGTCGATGGGGCGAGCGCGGTCGACGAGTCGCTCGTGACCGGCGAGCCGATGCCCGCCGAGAAGACGGCGAAGTCCAAGGTGACCGGCGGCACGATCAACGGGACCGGCACGTTCGTGATGCGCGCGGAGCGCGTCGGCGCCGAGACGCTGCTCTCCCAGATCGTCAAGCTGGTCGGTGAGGCGCAGCGCACGCGCGCGCCGATCCAGCGGCTCGCCGATCGCGTCGCCGCGTGGTTCGTGCCGGCGGTCATCGCGGCGGCGATCGTCACGCTCGCGGTCGCCGGCTTCGAGCAGGCGATCGCGGTGCTCGTCGTCGCGTGCCCGTGCGCGCTCGGGTTGGCGACGCCGATGTCGATCATGGTCGGGACGGGTCGGGGGGCGTCGGCCGGGGTGCTGGTGCGCGACGCCGAGGCGCTCGAGGTGCTCGGGCGCGTCGACACTCTCGTCGTCGACAAGACCGGCACGCTGACGCGGGGCAAGCCGACGCTCGTCTCGATCGTCACGCTCGCCGGCGCGCGCGAGGACGACGTCCTGGCCGTCGCCGCGGCCCTCGAGCGCGGCAGCGAACATCCGCTCGCCGCGGCGATCGTCGCGCGGGCCCCCGAGGGCAAGCCGGTGGTGACCGGGTTCGCGGCGCACGTCGGGGCGGGCGTCGACGGGACCGTCGATGGTCACCCGGCGCTCGTCGGGACGCATGGCTTCCTCGCGGACCGCGGGATCGCCGTCGACGACGCGGCGGCCGTCGCCCTGCGCGCCCACGGCGAGACGGTGGTCTACGTCGCGCGGGACGGCGTCGCGATCGGCATGCTGGGCATCGCCGATCCGATCGCCGA
>JAPLLF010001069.1 GCA_026387715.1 Pseudomonadota bacterium | reverse complement strand
CCGCGCCGCCGCCACTGGCGCGCGGCCATCGACGAGCCGTGCACGAGCACGAGCAGCTTCGTGGTCGCGGGCTTCGGATCCGGCCGCTGGACGAAGTGCATCTCGCTCGCGAGCGGGTTGTTGGTCGCGACGAGGTAGTCGCCGAGCACGCCGTTGAGCGCCGCGGTCACCGCCTCGCGCTCGATCCCCACCGGGCCCTCGCCCAGGAGCGGCGCGAGCTGCGCGAGCGCCACATCCAACGTCGCGCCGACGATCGAGGTCACGGCGCGGATGTGACCGTAGACCGGGGCGGTCAGCAGGCGGATTGGCCCCGCGAACGGGCGGCCGAGGATCGCCGGGCCGCCACCGATCGTGTGGTGCATGGCCTCGACGAGCCCGGTCACGGCCCGGGTCGCCTCGACCGCCAGCCGGCTGGCACCGCGGAGATCCTCGATGTGGTTACGGGGCTTTGGCGTCATAGCAATGTTGGAATCGAGCCGCGTGACCGGCGTGTGAAACGAGCGTGATCTGGAGGGGCGAGCGCAGGATCGTGATCGACGTCGTGTATCATGGTCGACGGCTGATCCATGCCGAAGCGTGAACTCGAGGATTTCAAGGCGGCGCTCGACGCGCACGCGATCGTGGCGATCACCGACGCCCGCGGCAAGATCACCTACGTCAACGACAAGTTCTGCGCGATCTCCAAGTACACGCGCGAGGAGCTGCTCGGCGCGGACCATCGCATCATCAACTCCGGGCACCACCCCAAGGCGTTCATCGCCGACCTCTGGGGCACGATCAAGAGCGGCCGGATCTGGAAGGGCGAGCTGTGCAATCGCGCCAAGGACGGGAGCCTGTACTGGGTGGACACCAGCATCGTGCCGTTCCTCGGGCCCGAGGGGGTGCCGATCCAGTTCATCGCGATCCGCGCGGAGATCACGGAGCGCAAGCGGCTCGAGGCCGAGAACGCCAGGGTGATGCAGGAGATCCAGGCGGCCAACAAGGAGCTGACCGACTTCGCCTACATCGTGTCGCACGATCTCAAGGCGCCGCTTCGAGGCATCAGCTCGCTGGCGAGCTGGTTGTTGACGGACCACGGCGACAAGCTCGGCGACGAGGGAAACGAACAGCTCGCCCTGATGTCCAATCGGGTCAAGCGCCTCGGCGCGCTCGTCGATGGCATCCTCGCCTATTCACGCGCGGGGCGCGGTCGGGAAGATCGGGTGCTCGTGGATCTCGACGAGGTCGTGCGCAACGTGATCGACCTGCTGGCACCACCGCCGCACGTCAGGGTCGACATCGCGACGCCGTTGCCGCGCGTCGTCATCGAGCCGTTCAAGGCCCAGCAGCTGTTCCAGAACCTGCTGTCCAACGCGCTCAAGTACATGGACAAGCCGGAAGGGCAAATCGTCGTCCGCTGCACGGACGACGGGGACCACTGGACGTTCGCGGTGTCCGACAACGGGCCGGGCATCGAGGCCAGGTACTTCGAGCGGATCTTCCAGCTGTTCCAGACCCTCGCGCCGCGCGATCGGGTCGAAGGGACGGGGGTGGGGCTCGCGCTCGTGAAGAAGATCGTCGAACTGGAGGGTGGCATGATCTGGGTCGAATCAACCGTCGGCGTCGGTACCGCGTTCCACTTCACGCTCCCGAGGGCAGCATGAAGCCGCAAGACCACATCCTCCTCATCGACGACGACGACGTCGATGTGATGACGGTGCGACGGGCGCTCAAGGGGCTCGGGGCCACCAACCCGCTCGACCGCGCGGTGGATGGAGTCGAGGCCCTCGAGTTCTTGCGCGATCCCAAGAATCCTCGCCCTGGCCTCATCCTGCTCGACCTCAACATGCCGCGCATGAATGGCCTCGAGTGCCTCGCCGCGCTCAAGGCCGACGCGAGCCTCCGGTTGATCCCCGTGGTCGTGCTGACCACATCGAAGGAGGAGGTCGACCGCACCGGCTCGTACGGCCAGAGCGTGGCCGGCTACATGGTGAAGCCCGTCGACTATCCGCAGTTCGTCGACATCATGCGGGTCGTCCGCGACTACTGGATCACCTGCGAGACCACCTGAACATGGGCGTCCTGAGTCGGGCGGGATCGATCCGCGTGTTGCTGATCGAGGACGATCTCGTGGACGAGCTGGCGCTGCTCAGGGATGTCGTCGATCACCAACGACCGTACGAGGTCACCGTGGCTCGATCGGTCGCGGAGGCGCGCACCGCGCTCGCACGTCAGCCCTTCGACATCGTGATCGCCGACTACAACCTCCCGGACGGAACCACGTTCGACCTCATGGATGCGTTCGCGGGGCGCGTCGTGATCTTCGTGACCGGCGCGGGCGACGAGGCGACGGCAGCCCAGGCGTTGCACCTCGGCGTCGACGACTACCTGATCAAGGATCACCCGCGGAACTACCTGAAGCTCCTGCCCTACCGGATCGACGCGGCGCTCCGTCATGCACGGAGCCAGCGCGAGCTCGAGGCGAGCGAGGAGCGCTTCCGATCGCTCGTCGAGTGGACGCCGGAGGCGTTGTTCGTTCATCGCGACGGCGACATCGTGTTCGCCAACCCGGCCGCGCTCGCGTTGTTCGGCGCGACCTCCATCGCACAGCTCCAACCCTTGCGCGATCAGCTCCACCCCGAGGTTCGCGACCGCGGCATGGCGTGCCTCGAGGATCATGCGCGGCAGGCACCCACCGAGATGAAGTTACGCCGGCTCGATGGCACGGTCGTGCACGCCGAGCTGCAGTGCGCGCCGATCATCTACGACGGCGAGCCCGCCGTTCACACGTCGGCGCGCGACGTCACCGCGCGTCACGATGCCGAGGCAGCGGCGCACGAGAGCGCCGCGTTGATCGAGCAAACCTTCGCGGCCTCGCCGATCGGCATGACCCTCGTGGACGCGCACGGACGACTCGTCCGCGTGAACCCGGTGTTCTGCGCCATGCTGGGACGCACCGAACAGGAGTTGCTCGGTGGCGACGTGATCTCCGAGGTCACCCACCCCGACGACGTCGCGATCAATGTGCAGCAGTTCGGCGAGCTGCTCGCTGGCACGCGCACGTTCGTCGAGATCGAGAAGCGCTATCTCCACAAGGACGGGCACACCGTGTGGGCCCAGCTCAACGCCGCGATGGTGCGCGATCACACGGGGGCCCCGAGCCACACCGTCGCGTACGTCGTCGACATCACCGATCGCAGACGCGTGGCGGAGCAGCGCGCGGTGCTCGAGGCCCAGCTCCGTCAGTCCCAGAAGATGGAGGCCGTCGGCCAGCTCGCCGGCGGCGTCGCCCACGACTTCAACAACCTGCTCACCGTCATCACGGGGATGACGGACCTCGCGCTCGAGGACCTCCCGGCCGAGAATCCGCTCTACCAGGACCTCCAGGACATCGCCGCGGCCGCCGACCGCGCCGCCACGCTGACCCGCCAGTTGCTCGCGTTCAGTCGTCGCCAGGTGATCGCACCCGTGGCGGTCGATCTGCGCGGGTTGATCGCCGGCATGCGCTCGATGCTCCGACGTCTGATCCGCGAGGACATCGTGCTCGAGGTGGTGTCCCCGCCTCAGCTCGGGACGACGCGGGTCGATCCCGGTCAGATCGAGCAGGTGATCATGAACCTCGCGGTCAACGCACGCGACGCCATGGCCACGCACGGCACGTTGACGATCGCGACCGAGGACGTGGAACTCGACGAGGCGTTCGCCGCGCGGCACCTCGACGTCACGTCGGGCCGGCACGTCTTGCTGACCGTGCGCGACACCGGCGAAGGCATCGACGCGAGCCTCCTCGAACACATCTTCGAGCCGTTCTTCACCACCAAGGATCCCTCCAGGAACACCGGCCTCGGCCTGGCGACCGTCTACGGCATCGTCAAGCAGAGCGACGGACTCGTGACCGTCGACAGCCTCCCGGGCCAGGGCACCACCTTCAAGATCTACTTGCCGACCGTCACGGTCGCGGCAGAGAACGTCGACGCGCCTCGCGGGACGTCCTCGCTCCGCGGAACCGAGACCATCCTGATCGTCGAGGACGAGGCGCCCTTGCTCGCCATCGCGCGGCGGATCCTCGAGCGCGCGGGCTACTACGTGCTCGCCGCCAACAACGGCGCACGGGCGCTCGAGCTCCTGGAGCAACACGACGGCATCGATCTGGTCATGACCGACGTCGTGATGCCGACGCTCGGGGGCCTCGAGCTCGCGTCCAAGATCGACGCGGCCAAGCTCGACATCAAGGTCCTCTTCACCTCCGGGTACACGACGGACGCCGACCTCAAGCTCGGCGTCCGGCAATCCACCGTGGCCTTCCTCGCCAAGCCCTACTCGGTCGCGGACCTCACGCGGAAGGTCCGCGAGGTGCTCGATAGCTGAGCGTGAAATCGGGGGCCCCACACGTCAACGTGGGTTCACAACCACCCCGCTGGGCTCGCTCCTGAGCGCTGGAAGAGGCATTGACGACGGTCCCCCACGCTGGCACGCCGCGTGGACTCGTCCAGGTCATGCTCGCTCGCCTTCCTTACCTCCTCCTCGTGATCGCCACCGTCTCCGGGCTCGACGCCACGTCCGCGTTCGCCCAGCCCGAGGTCCGCGATCACCGGACCAGCCCCGGTCCGACCGTGCAGGCCGGTGGCCAGGCCACCGTCGTGGTCAGCGGCCATCGCCGCCGGCCCGGCCCGCGCTTCATGATGCCGCTCAAGATCGACATCGGCGCCGCGGGTGCGAACACCGATCGCGGCTTCGCATCCGGCATCGGCGCGGCCGTCGGCATCCACTGGGCGTCGCTGAGCCCCGAGCCGACCCAGACCGACGTCGGCGTCGGCGTGTTCGGTGTGCTGCTCGGCGCGCCCACCGACATGACCGTCACGAACGACAACCACAGCGTCGCACTCGGCGGTGCCTACCTCGAGGTCGGCCACACGCTCTCACATGGCGACTTCTGGCGTACGTGGGCCACGGGGCGCGGCGAGTACCTCGGGAGCACCGCGTTCGGTGGCGAGGATCGCACCGGGTTCGGCGCGACCGGCCGGCTCAGCGTCGAGCTGTTCGCCAGCGGCGTCGGCATCGAGCCGCGCGGCGTGTTCCTCGGCACCTACGCGCTCGGCCTGTACGTCGAGGCCGGCGTGCGCGACACCGTCGCAGCGGTCGGCAACTTCCACGCGGGTGCCGGCATCACGATCCGGACGCCACTCGTCTTCGCGCCCTGATCCCTCCCTGATCCCTCCCTGATCTTGAGACTTCGCCCAGGAGGCCGATGCACTCGATCACGGCGATCACCGCCGTGCCTGAGGAGGCATTCATGGGGCTCGGTTCACGTCGCGCAGCGCTCGCTGCTGGTCTTCTATTGGTGCCACGTCTCGGGCTCGCCGACGACGCGGTCGACTATCAGGGCGACACGCTCACGGGATCCTGGCGTGGGGCGCGCACGACCCTCGCGGAGCACGGCGTCGACACCGAGATCACCTACACGATCGACGTGATCGGCAACCCGAGCTCCGGCGGGATCAGGCGCGGCGTGCGCGCGCTCGACAACCTCAACGTCATCTTCTCGCTCGATGGGGAGAAGCTCGTCGGTGCGCACGGCACCTCGGCCAAGGTGTTCCTGCACAACAACGACTGGGGCACGCCGGATCAGGATCTCGTCGGCAGCGCGCAGGGCGTCGACAACATCGAGGTCGGGGACGAGAACTCTCCGCTCTACGAGGCGTGGCTCCAGCAGGAGATCCTCGACGGGAAGGTCTCCGTGCGCGCGGGGCTCTACGACCTCAACTCCGAGTTCTACGCCACGTCGGCGTCGGGGCTGTTCCTCCACCCGAGCTACGGCATCGGCGCCGACCTGTCCCAGACCGGCCCGAAAGGGCCGTCGATCTTTCCCTTGACCTCGCTGAGCGCCCACCAGCAGGGCCATCGCGCAGCCCAACATGCCGAGTGCCGAGATCGTCCGGTGAATGGTCCAACGCATCATGATTCCTTGGATTTCAGATCGCCCAGGATAGGGACATGAAGGATCTCGACCGGAATTTTCCAGCGGAGAGGTGATCTCAGAACTTTCCGGTGACGCGTGTGCCCATGACGACGGCATTGGCCACGTCGGGATCGGCGCCGGGGTGGATCACGTACTGGCTGTTGAGCTGGACGAGCAGCCCGCTCACGATCTCGTCCTGGTAGGTCAGCTCGAACTGCGTTTCCGATGGTCCGACAGGAGCGGTGGCGGCGGTGGCCATCCGGAAGCTGTCACCGTTGTGGGCGTGCGCGACCGCGAGCCCGAGGTTGCCAGCGTCCCGAAGGGGGATCAGGCCGGTGTAGGCGAGCCCGGCGCTCCACGAGTAGTCGAACTGGTTCACGTCGGGCGCCGCCACGCCGGCTCGCGCGAACACGCTGACGCCCTGGTCCTCGGTGCCCGGCTCGGCGAACACCCGGCGCTCGGCGACGACGTAGCCACCGGCGTTGTGGCTCGGCGCCGCGGTCATCAGATCGGCGACCGGCTTGGTGTAGTACCAGGCGCCGACGGCCACCTTGGTGTCGGTGGGGGTGAACCCCGTCTCGGCGATCAGCAGGAAGCCATGCTCGAACTTCACGTCGTTCGGCATCGCGTCGAGCGCTGCCGCCTGGACGTAGAACGCCTCGTGCGGCTGGATCTTGAGGCGCGTCGTCGCCTACCACTCCGCGAGCAACGCGGACACCACCCGCGACCAGCTGGTCCGACAGGCCAGCGCGGTGCGCCAAGCGATGCAAGCCGACATGATGCACGACGCGCTCCGCGCGGACGTGCTGCGCGCGATCTATGCCGCCAAGGACTCCCCCGGCGACGCCAAGGAGGTCATCGCGGCGGTGACCGAGCACATCGAGATCTTCAGGAAGGCGCTCGCGGACGAGGATCTCCGGGCAGCGGGGACCGAGGTCCAGACCAACCTCGCGAAGCTCAAGCCGGCGCTCGATGCCTACCTCGCGGCGGCCGACAAGCAGACCCGCCTCGCGTTCGTCGACCTCAAGGCCGCCGAGCAGGCGTACCCCGAGTTCCAGAAGGCGTTCGAGGAGCTCGAGCCGTGGATGGAGAAGCTCGGCGACGTCACCCAGCACGAATCGGAGACGATGCAGGAGGCCGCCGGGACGTCGTCGTCCCATTCGCGCATCGCCATCTTCGTGGTGGTGCTGTTCGGCGTCGGCCTCGCGCGCTCGGTGTCGACCACGTGGTGTGGACGGACATCGGCGCCCAGCGCGCCGAGGTGGCGCGCATCCGCCAGCTCGTCGAGACCGCGCCCTTGAACATCCTGTACGCCGACCGCGACCTCAACCTGAGCTACATGAACCCGGCCGCCAAGGAGACGCTCGCGACGCTCCAGGCCCACCTGCCGATCAGCGTCGGGCAGATGCTCGGCAAGCCGGTCGACATCTTCCCGCAGCACGGGGCGAAGGAGCGCCAGCGGCTCGCCGACCCGCGCGCCCTGCCCCACCGCGCACGGCTGCGCTACGGCGGCGAGACCGTCGAGCTGCTCGCCTCGGCGATCCACGACGACGCCGGCGCCCAGATCGGCGTCATGATGACGCTCGAGGTGATCACGGCCAAGCTCGCCGCCGAGCAGCTCGTCAAGGACACGCAGGCGCGCGAGCTCGCGGCCGCCGAACAGCGGCGCGAGGACGACCGCCAGGCGAGCGAACGCCAGCAGCACGAGGCGGAGGATCGCGCCGCGGCCCAGCGCCAGCAGGCCGAGGCCGAGCACCGCGCGGCGGAGGAGCGCGGCGCCGAGCAGCGCCGGCAGGCCGACACCGAGCGGGCCCGCGCCGAGGACCTCCGCGAGCGCGTCGACAGCATCCTCGCGGTCGTCAGCGCGGCGACCCGCGGCGATCTCACCCAGCAGGTCAGGATCACCGGCTCGGACGCGGTCGGGCGCCTCGCCGCGGGGCTCAACGAGTTCTTCGCCAACCTCAGCGGGAGCTTCACCAACATCGCGCGCACCGCCGAGACCGTCGCCGAGGCTTCGCAACAGATGAATCGGGTCGGGACGCGGCTCGGCGCGTCGGCGAGCGAGTCCGCGGCGCAGGCCGGCAACGTCGCCGGGGTCGCGGACGAGGTATCCGCCAACGTGCAGACCGTGGCCTCGGCGACCGAGGAGATGGCCGCATCGATCCGCGAGATCTCCGGCAGCGCCAACGAGGCCGCCCGGGTCGCCAACACGGCCGTGCGGGTCGCCGAGCGGACCAATGGCACCGTCAGCAAGCTCAGCATTTCGAGCGGTGAGATCGGCAAGGTCATCAAGGTGATCACCACGATCGCCCAGCAGACCAACCTGCTCGCGCTCAACGCCACCATCGAGGCCGCCCGCGCGGGTGAGGCCGGCAAGGGCTTCGCGGTCGTCGCCAACGAGGTCAAGGAGCTCGCCAAGGAGACCGCGCGTGCCACCGACGAGATCGGGATCAAGATCGACGCCATCCAGGCCGACACCAGCGACGCGGTCGAGGCGATCCGCGAGATCGGCGGCATCATCACGCAGATCAGCGAGATCCAGGGCCGCATCTCGATCTCGGTCGAGCAGCAGACGATGGTGACCCGCGAGATGGCGCGCAACGTCGCCCAGGCCGCGGTCGGCGTGCAGGGCATCGCGACCAACGTCCAGGGTGTGGCGCAGACGGCGAAGTCGACGACCGAGAGCGCCAACCACAGCCAGTCCGCGGCGGCCGACCTCGCGCGGATCGCCCAGGATCTGACGACCCTCGTCGGGCGGTTCAAGCTCGCCGACGCGCCGAAGGCCGCGTCGTTCAGTCCCCTGCGCGTGGTCGCGTAGCCGACGTCAGCTTCGGCAACAGCTGACCGAGTTGCCAGGCCTGCACGTGCAGCTTCTGGCTCGTCGCGATCATGGCGCGGTTGATCCGCACCATGTACGCCGCGACCGTCCCGAGCAACAGGAGGTTGGTCACCAGCAGCTCGACCGCGTCCAGCGAGCTGCGGCCGTCGAGCATCGCCGACGTCGAGCACACCCCGCCCGCGACCATCGACCACGTCGGGGTGAACACGCCGAGCCACTCCAGGAGCTGCGGCACGAACACGACCGCGAGCAGCCAGCCGGCGACGGCGAGCGGTCGCGTGTTGAGCCAGGGGTTGGCGGTCATCGGTAGCAGGCTGGCCGCGATCACGATCGGCGTGAGCACGAACGGCCCGAGCACGCGGGTGAACGCCACGGCGAGCACGAAGCCGACGAGCATGTTCACCGCCGGGTTCGGCCGCCCACCGCGCGCCACCCGCCAGACGATCAGGGTGACCGCGCCGAGGGTGCCGTAGGTCAACGCGAGCGTGTTCCAGCTCCGGACGTCCATGAGCGGCAAGAGGAGGATCGAGAGCGACACGACGAGCAACGCCCGCACCGAGACGCGCAGGCGCTCGGTGCCGACTCGACGCTCCTCCTCGGCGAGCTCGGCCACCAGCTCGG
>JAPLLF010000013.1 GCA_026387715.1 Pseudomonadota bacterium | reverse complement strand
CGACAATGCCGGCGCGATTCGCTACACTGGGCTCGGCCAAGGGACGCTCGCAGGCCTAGCGCCGCGGCCGCACACGCATGGAACAGTTCGGCAAGTATGCGCTGGTCCGCAAGATCGGCAGCGGCGGGATGGCCGAGGTCTACCTCGCGCGCACGACCGTGGCGCAGGGCCTGAACAAGCTCCTCGTCATCAAGAAGATCCACACGGCGTACGCCAAGAGCCGCCAGTTCGTCACGATGTTCGTCGACGAGGCGAAGATCGCGCTCGGGCTCAACCACCCGAACATCATCCAGGTGTTCGACTTCGGTGCGGTCGGCGACACCTACTTCCTCGCGATGGAGCACGTCGAGGGGCTCGACCTGCTGCGGCTGCTCCAGGAGGCAGCGAAGGCACGGCTCCGTCTGCCCTACGGCCTGTCCGCGTACATCGTGCAGCAGGTCGCCAAGGGCCTCGACTACGCGCACCGCAAGGCCGACGAGTTCGGCCAGCCGCTCGGCATCGTCCACCGCGATATCTCGCCGCAGAACATCCTGCTGTCGTGGGACGGCGGCGTGAAGATCGTCGACTTCGGCATCGCCCGCGCGCGCGACGTCCACGAGGAGCAGGGCGTCATCAAGGGCAAGTTCGCGTACATGTCGCCCGAGCAGGCGCGCGGCGAGCCCGTCGACTGCCGCAGCGACGTGTTCGCCGCCGGCATCGTGCTGTTCGAGCTCGTGTGCGCGCGCTCGCTGTTCCACGGCAATGGCAAGGAGGCGCTCGAGATGGTGAAGTCCGGGGCGATCCCACGCCCGAAGGACTTCGCCCCGGAGCTGCCCGATTCGCTCGAGCGCGTCATCCTCAAGGCGCTCGCGTTCCATCGCAGCGATCGCTTCCAGACCGCGCGCGATCTCCAGCACGAGCTCGGTCGCTTCCAGCTCGAGTGGGGCCAGAAGGCCGGCGCGCTGATCGACTCGAGCGCGGTCGCCGTCCAGCTCTCGCAGCTCGTCGCGCAGGAGCAGCGCGTGGTCGTGCCTCGCCCGCCGGCCGAGGGCGATCCGCAAGCGAACCTCACGAAGGAGCCGGTGATCGACGACGATCCCGACGAGGTCGATCGTCCGTTCTCGTCGCCGCTGGTGCCCGGGACCCCGACACCCATCGCCGTGGCCGTCGACAAGAGCGGTGGCTCGATCGCCGCGTCGCAGGTGATGAGCAGCGCGGCCCGCCCGGCGACGCCCACGCCCGGCGCGGCCGAGAAGCCGCGCGATACCCGCGAGCGCAAGT
This sequence comes from Pseudomonadota bacterium, assembly GCA_026387715.1. Taxonomy (GTDB): domain Bacteria; phylum Myxococcota_A; class Polyangia; order Haliangiales; family Haliangiaceae; genus JABFXX01. The sequence continues at coordinate 2,469 of JAPLLF010000013.1, read as the reverse complement.
ACGTCTACGTGCTGCAGGGCATCCTGCGCGGCATCGCGGCGCTCGAGCGCCGCCTCGGCCCCGGCGGCGCGTCGCGCCTGGTCAACGACTTCTTCAAGGTCGCGCGCGACGTCGCGTTCAAGCACGACTCGATCCTCGAGTTCCCGAAGCTGCCCGGCGACGGCAAGGACATCCCGATCGGTGATCCCGGCACGCCCTTCCTGAGCAGCGCGACGACCGGGCTCACGGGCGAGACGATGATCCGCGTCGTCGTCGGCCTGCCGATCGCCAGCGAGGACGACGCCGGGCGCGCCATCAAGCTCGCGCTCGCGCTGGTCGACGCGCTCGATGGCATCGGGTCCGACGTCGAGCCCGAGCTCCGCCTCGCGCTCGCGGTGCAGCGCGGCGTCGCGCTGGTCAAGCGCAGCGCCAAGCCGATCAAGGCGAGCGCCGTGCGCCTCGATCCGACGTTCGAGATCGAGGACGCGACCGCGGCGTTCGCGCACAAGCTCGCCCGCCAGGCGCGAGGCGCCGAGATCCTCGTCGGCGGCCGCGTGTTTCGCGCCGCGCGCAGCGAGTGGGCGTTCGAGGCGCTGCCGGCGATCGATCTCCCCGACGACGCGCCGAGCGGGACGTCCGGCGTCGGGACGTCGGCGTCGAAGGTCGACGAGGACACCGATCCCGGCATCAAGCGCGCGCGCGTGTTCCGCCTGCGCGGCCCCAAGGAGCGCGCGGTCCGCATGCGCGAGCGGCGCGACGCCGGCCGCCTGCACGGCCGCGACCTCGAGCTCAAGGCGCTGCGCGACGCGTGGCGCGACGTGCTCGTCACGCGGCGCAAGCGCCAGAGCTGTTCGGGATGCTGCTCGGCGCGCGCGGCGCGTCGCCCAACCCCGGCGACCTCGACGCCGACACGCGCCGCCAGACGCTGATGCAGGCGATCCTGCGCATCGAGGGTCGGCTCGAGGGCGACAAGCCCGTGATCCTCGTCGGCGAGGACATCCACTGGGCCGATCAGGACAGCCAGGAGCTGTTCGCCGCGCTGCTCAAGGTCGCCACGCCGCGGCCGATCTTCGGCTTGATGACGAGCCGGCCCGACGCGCGCATCCTCAAGACCGCCCGGGACCTCGGCACCGAGATCGTGCTGCTCGACGAGCTCAGCGACGCGGCCCGGCGCGAGCTGCTCGTCGAGCGCTTCGCCCCCGGCCAGGACGTCGACGACCTGATCGAGCAGATCGTCGCGCGCTGCGGTGGCAACGCGTTCTTCATCCAGGAGCTGCTCGACACCCTGATCGAGCGCGGCATCGTCGTCGCCGATCGCGACGACGGCGAGTTCCCCGGCATGCTGCGGTGGGTCAAGCGCGACGCGCCGATCCACGTGCCGTCGACGGTCGAGGACCTCATCCTGTCGCGGATCGACGCGCTGCCGACCGCGGAGCGCGACACGCTGATCCACGCGGCGGTGCTCGGGCGTCACGTGTCGGCGGCGGCGCTCTCGCAGCTCCTCGTCCGTCCCGTGCGGCTCGACCTCGACGAGCTCGTGCGCCGCGGGCTGCTGTCGCCGAACGACGGCGAGTACCGCTTCAAGAACGACATGACGATGACGGTCGCGTATGGCCTCATCCCGCCCGACGCGCGGATCCAGATGCACCGCGCGGTCGCGGCGCGGATCGCCAACGCCAGCGGCTACCGCCTCGGCCAGGACGACGCGCAGATCGCGCGGCACCTCGAGCTCGCCGGCGACGACATCGCCGCGGCCGATCGCTACCTGCGCGCCGCCGGCCACGCCATCGAGCTCGGCGGCAACGCCGACGCCTTCCGCCAGCTCGCGCGCGCGCTCAAGCTACTGCCCGAGGCCGATCACGACCGCAAGTTCGCGGTCTACAAGCTGCGCGAGGAGATCCTGCGCCGCCTCGCGAAGCGGCCGCAGCAGCTGCGCGAGCTGCACGCGCTGCGCAAGGAGGCCGAGACGATCGGCGACGCCGGCAAGCTCGCGACGGCGCACTGCGCCCTCGCCCAGTTCTACATCGACGTCGGCAAGGCGCCGGCCGCCCTGCGCGCCGCCCTGCCCGCGCAGCAGTTCGCGCGCGACGCCAAGGATGGCCTGCTCGAGGCCGAGGCGCTGCGGCTCCGCTCGGCGATCGCGCAGCTCGTCGGCAACACCGAGGACTCGCTGCGGCTCGTCGAGCAAGCCCTCGAGCTGGTCGACGCCGTCCAGCGCGCCGCCGGCATCGCGCCCGAGGCGCGCCCCCCGACGGCGGTGCTGCTCGCGCGCGCGACGATCCTGAACCAGCGCGGCACGACGCTGTGGAACATCGGCAAGCTCGAGGCGGCGATCGAGAGCTACGCCGAGGCGCTCGTGACCTATCGCGCGATCGGCATGGCGCGGCACGAGGCGCGCGCGCTCAACAACATGGGCATCGTGTTCGCCGCGCTCGGCGAGTACGAGGAGGCCCTCGCCGACTACAAGAGCGCGCTCAAGATCGATCAGGC
>JAPLLF010000030.1 GCA_026387715.1 Pseudomonadota bacterium | reverse complement strand
CGACCACCCTCCACCAGTCGTTCATTCCCACCTTGGGGTGTATGCTCGAGATATGTCCGTGCGCGGCGCCATCAGCACGATGCCCGCCGAGGATGTGCTCGAGTGGGTCGCGAGTCGCCGCCTGACCGCGCCGGTCACGTTCCAGCGGGACGAGGTCCAGCGCAGCCTGGTCGTCGAGGACGGCGCCATCGTGTGGGCGAGCTCGTCGATCCGCAACGAACAGCTCGGCGCGATCCTGGTGAAGTCCGGACGCGTGACCGAGCGTGCGCTCGCCGACGCCCTGGAGACGCGGGCCGAGACCGGCGTGCCGCTCGGCAAGGTCCTGGTGATGTCGGGGCTCATCAGCGAGGTGGAGCTCGTCGAGATCCTCGCGACCAAGATCCGCGAGACCGTGACCGAGGTCCAGATCTGGACGGACGGCACGTTCGAGGTGGTCCCCCGCCCGCAACCGCCCGCGACCGGGGTCAGCGCCCAGCTCCCGATCGAGATCTGCCTCACGGTCGCGCGCCGACGCGCCACCCGCATGGCCGAGATCATGGCGCTGCTCGGCGACGACAGCGCGATGTTCTACATCCCGCCGACGGCGAGCGCCCCCGCGCCAGGCCCTGCCGGGGCGGCCCTCGACCTCCCGAAGGTGTGGATGATGGCGGGCGATCGCTACACCGCCGGGGACATCGCGACCGCGTTCTCCGGCGAGCGGTTCGCCACCTTCGATGCGCTCACGCGGATGATCGCCGACGGCCTCCTCGTGCTCGATCGCCGCCAGAGCGAGCGGACCAACTCGGCCGTCGAGCTGGCGGCGGGCGCACGCGGACGGCTGCGCGCGGGGGATCGCGCCGGGGCGCTCGCGATGGCCACCAAGGCGCTGGAGCAGGATCCGAGCGACGCCGAGGTCCGCCGGACGTTCACGCAGGCCGAGCGCGCCCGCGTCGCCGAGGTCGCCCGCGGCCTGCTCGCGCGGCATCGGGTCCCGAAGAAGCTGCGCGAGCCGACCCCCGAGCTCAAGCTCACCGAGAGCGAGCTCGAGCTCGCCCGCCGGGTCGACGGCCGCTGGGATCTGCTGTCGCTGGTCCGCTCGTCGACGCTCCGCGAGGCCGAGGCGCTGCTCGCGTTCACGCGGCTCGCTGAAGTCGGCGTCGTCGAGCTCGGGTGAACGTGGACGCGCTCACCCCTCAACAGATCGACAAGACGAAGCTGCTGCCGCGCAGCGGCATCGGCGTCGACGGGCCGTGGCTCGTGATCTCGCCACCCGGCAATCCCGTGATCCGGCTCGACGCCCGGCTGCTCGATCGCGTCGAGCTGATCGGCCAATCTCCGACCTACCCGCTGGTGTGGTCGGGCGTCGCGACCGCCGGCGTCGCCGCCGCCGCGCTGTCGCTGGTGCCAGGCGGCGTGTTCGCGTGCGCGGGGCTCGCCTACCTCGCGCACGAGCGGTTCAGCGAAGCGCGCCGACGCTCGCGCAGCCGCGACCTCCTGCTCGCGCTCGGCGATCTCGAGGTCGCGCTGCACGTCGCCGATGGTCCGGAGGCGGCGAAGGGCATCTCCGAGGAGCTCGCGCCCTACACGCGCGACGCGCCGATCACCCGCCCCGAGGTCTACGAGGACGCCAAGCGCCGCATGCGTGCCCAGGCCGAGGGCAAGGGGGAGGCGACCGCGCGCCGCGAGCTCGAACAGGCCCTGCTCGTCGGCGCCGACGTGGTCTACCTGCGCGGCGACTACCTGCAGGTCGGCCAGGTCGCGTTTCGCATCACCGAGGTACGCGAGTACGCCCTGCGCGGCGCCAACCTCCCGCTCACGGGGGGGCGGCTCCTGCAGGCCGCGATGGGGCTGCTGGTCGTCGCCGCCGACGAGCGCGCCTCGGTCGGCGAGGATGTCCACGTGCTGGCGAAGCGGATCGCCGACTACGAGGCGTGGTCGGGCCACAGCGCCGGTCGTTGACCTCAAACGTAAACGCGAACGAAAACGTAAACGTAAACGAAGATCGCGACCAGACGTCGCGATGCAGGTCGGTCGGGTAGCCCGGCGACTTTGGCTCGCCGGGCCCCCACAGATCCGGACATGCACAATTCACGCATCCGGCTCTTCAGTGCACAGGTTCGCTAGGTGCCGTACCGGTGAACGATGCGCGGTCCTGGGAGCGGAAACCGC
>JAPLLF010001013.1 GCA_026387715.1 Pseudomonadota bacterium | reverse complement strand
GGTCGCGAGCAGGTCGTCGTGCACGGCCAGCAGCAGCGCGGGCTTGCGTCCGACGCTCGCGTAGACCGTGTCGAGCGCGACCCCCGCCACCCGCGCGACCTCGGCCACCGACGTGCCGGCCCAGCCACCCACGGTGAAGAGCTCGCGAGCGGCGTCGAGCTCGAGGAGCTCGATCACGAGCGCGCGTTCCAGCGTGCGCGCCCGGTGCTGACCGTGCCGATGGCCGAGCTCGATCGCGAGCTCGCGGTGGAGCGCGCGAAGGCGCAGCGCCTCGCGATGTCGGCGAGCGTGTCGCGGGCGCTGTGGTGGCTGGTGTTCCAGGACATCGGCCGCATCCCGCGGACGTGGGCGCGCCGTGGCCGGCTCGCGAAGCTCGGCGTGACCGAGCGGCGGGTGCGCAAGGATCTCGCCCACCGCGCCGCGCGCATGATCGTCATCGCGCGACGCCAGGTCGTCGCCCCGAAAGCACAGCTGCTCCTGAATTCGTGGAAGAAGGTGCACGTGCCGTTCACGGTGTTGTTGACGGGATTCTCGGTCGCTCACATCTTCATCTCGTGGTCGCATGCAAACTGGTAAGCGCTACCTCCAGCTCCTGATCCTCGTCGCCGCCAGCGTGCTCGGGCTGATGGCGACGGCCGATCGCGCCGTCGCCGACGACTTCTTCGCGAGCTCGCCGGGCGCGCTCACATCGAGCCACAGCGCCCTCGACACGCAGAATAACTGCAACGACTGCCACATCAACAACACCAAGGAGCTGTCGAACGACAAGTGCCTCGGGTGCCACGATCACCAGGATCTCGCGAGCCGGATCGCGGCGGGCAAGGGCTTCCACGCCAGCGGCGGCGTGAAGGGCAAGAAGTGCGAGACCTGCCATCACGAGCACAAGGGCAAGAGCTACGACGTCATGGGGTGGTCGTCGGTGAAGGGTGGCCAGGACGGCTTCGATCACCAGCTCAGCGGCTGGCCGCTCAACGGCGCCCACGGCAAGACGCCGTGCGCCGACTGCCACAAGACCAAGAACGGACACGGCCTCAAGACGTTCATGGGGACCGACCGGCTGTGCGGCACCTGCCACAACAAGGATCAGCCGCACAAGTTCGAGCGCAAGGACATGCTCGCGTGCGAGCGCTGCCACACCGAGTCGCTGTGGAAGCCGCAGAAGAAGAACCTCACGTTCGACCACGACAACCGCAAGGACGCGGGGATGCCCATCCTCGGCGCGCACAAGGACGTCGCGTGCACGAAGTGCCACCCCAAGGCGGTGTTCAACCTGCCATTCGCCAAGCCGGATAGCTGCGGGAACTCGGGCTGTCACAAGAGCCCGCACGACGGTCACCTGTTCGGCAAGCGCGAGTGCGAGTGGTGCCACTCGCCGACGTTCAAGTCGCTCAAGAACATCCAGGTGTTCGATCACAGCGAGCGCACGAAGTTCGACCTGGGCACGTCGCACAAGGATCTCAAGTGCGAGAAGTGCCACACCAAGGCGCTCGGCGAGGGCAAGCCCAACGCGGCGTGCGAGCTGTGCCACGCCAAGGACAACAAGCACCAGCAGCGGTTCGCCGCGTTCGGCGATCCGCCCAAGTGCCAGGCGTGTCACCCGTCGAGCACGTTCAAGCGCGCGACCGCGTTCAACCACGGCAAGAGCGCGAAGTTCGCGCTGACGTTCGCGCACGCCAAGGCGACCTGCCGCCAGTGCCACCGCGGCTCGGGCGTCCCCAACGGCGACAACTTCGAGAAGCTCGGCCCGTCCCAGCAGTGCATGGGCTGCCACGAGCACAAGAAGGTCCACGTCGACGATCAGAACCCCAAGGGCAAGTACAAGGACAGCCAGTGCCTGCAGTGTCACCTCCATCCGGGGGACATCACGATCAACACCGGCCCGGGCAACAAGATGGTCGACGTCGCGCACGGGGCCAAGGGCACGTTCCCGCTCGTCAAGGGCCACAAGGACGTGCCCTGCAACGAGTGCCACAAGTCGCGCGACAAGAAGAACAAGACGAGCTTCTCGGAGCTACCTTCGGACTGCGACGCCGCGGGGCAGTGCCACGAGGACACCCTCCATCAGGGCGAGCTCGGCGCCGACTGCGCGACCTGCCACACGCCCGGCATCTGGGACGCGCTCGAGTTCGATCACGACAAGCCGTTCCCCAAGGACGCCAAGGGCAAGGTCGCGAGCTACCCGCTCAAGGGCGCGCACAAGGACAACAAGTGCGAGGCGTGTCACCCGCAGAAGAAGTTCGCGCAGGCCAACGTCGGCTGCTCCGACGAGGGCTGCCACGAGGACGACGACGCCCACAAGGGGCGGCTCGGCAAGGCGTGCGAGCGGTGCCACCTCGAGACCGGCGACAACGTGTTCAACCACAACACGATGTCGAAGTTCCGGCTCGACGGGAAGCACCTCGTCGTCCGCTGCGCCGACTGCCATCCATCGGTGACGTTCAAGCCGCGTCCGCAGGATTGCTTCGGCTGTCACCCCGAGCCGCAGGTCCACAAGGGGCAATACGGCACCGGCTGCGCGCAGTGCCACACCACCCGCACGTGGGAGGACGTCAAGCCGCTCCACGACGTCGGCTACTTCTCGCTCAAGGGTGCTCACAACAACATCGCGTGCGAGCGCTGCCATCGCGACAACCGGCCGCTCGCGGGCTCCGGCAACCTGTGCCTCAACTGCCACAAGCAGGACGACATCCACTCGAACTCGCTGTCGCCCAAGTGCGGTGACTGCCACACGCAGTGGTCGTTCGCGCCGGCGCGCTTCGATCACACGCGCGTCGGCTGCAACCTCACCGGCCTGCACCGCACGCTCGCGTGCTTCGACTGCCACAAGAACGGCAACTTCGCCGCGGTCAGCCCGAACTGCATCGGCTGCCATCGCGACGACGCGGTCAAGGCAGGCCAGTCGGGCGGCATCCCGCACCCGGCGCAGGCGACGTGCGCGGGGTGCCACAACCCCAACGCGTGGAAGCCGTCGGCGCCGTTCGGACGAGAGTCGGTGTG
>JAPLLF010001035.1 GCA_026387715.1 Pseudomonadota bacterium | reverse complement strand
CCGGCACCGCCGCGGCGGATGCGGGCTGGGAGGTCCGCATCGCCGAGCGTGTCGAGGTCGCGGTCGGCGCGACCGGGTCGCTGTCGCTCGCGATCGCGGTCGACCGCGGGCTGTCCGTCAGCAAGGACGCCGGGGTGATCGTCGATCTCAAGACCGATCTGACCCTCAAGAAGAAACGCCTGGCACGTCCCGATGCCGTCGATCCCGAGGCCGACGCGCCGCGCTTCGTGGTCCCGATCGTGACCACCAACAACAGCGACCTGGTGGGCGATCATGCGGTGGCCGTGCGCGTGCGGTTCTGGCTGTGCGCAGCGCGGACCTGCAAGCCGATCGACGTCACCAAGCACGCGGTCGTCGTGGTGACCCCAGCTCCCTGAACGGGCTTGGGTCCAAGATTTCACGCGGTTGGAAAGATCCGTCGTCGGGCTCGTGCGTGGAATCACCATGATCACGCGCCAGAAGCTGGTTACCTACGGAATTCCCACACTTGCCGCTGCCACGATCGTGGTCGCCGCGGGCCTCGCCGGTCGGACGTCGACCCCATCGACCGACGCCAGGCCGCCGACCCAGGAGCCGGTGCCCGTCGCCGAGGGCGACAGCAGCCACCAGATCGACGTCGTGTTCGCGGTCGATACCACCGGCTCGATGGGGGGCCTGATCGACGGCGCCAAGCGCACCGTGTGGTCGATCGCGAGCCACATCCGCACCCTCGACAAGCAGGCCGACGTCCACATCGGGCTCGTCGCGTTCCGCGACATCGGTGACGACTACGTGACGCGTGACTACCCGCTGTCGGGGGACCTCGACCAGATGTTCGTGAACCTGTCGAGCTTCCGCGCCGACGGTGGCGGCGATACCCCCGAGGACGTCGACGCCGCGCTCTACGACGCGATCCACAAGATGCAGTGGCGCCCCGGCGCGAAGAAGCTGGTGTTCCTCGTCGGCGACGCCCCGCCCGCGAGCCGCGGCGAGGTGCCGCCGTACGACGTGCTCGCCAAGCAGGCGGCCGAGCGCCAGATCACGATCAACACGATCCGCGCGGGCTTCGACAACGAGACCCAGCAGAAGTTCGAGAAGATCGCGATGCTCGGCGGCGGCGAGTTCTCGTCGATCCAGCAGGACGGCGGCGTGAAGCAGATCGCGACGCCGTACGACGACAAGATGGCCGAGCTGTCGGCGAAGATCGACTCGACCGCGGTGATCGTCGGTGGGGACGCGATCCGCGAGGGCTACGCCGCGAAGATGGCGAGCGGCGCGGCCGCGGCGGCCCCGGCGAAGGCCGACCGCGCGTACTACTACAACGGCAAGGGCGAGGCCCCCCGCGACGACGCCGACATCGTCGGCACCGGCAAGGCGATCGAGGCGTTCCCGCAGACCGCGCTCCCCGCCGAGCTGCGCGGCATGTCGAAGGACGAGCTCAACCAGGAGGTCGCGCGCCGCGCCGAGACCCGCAAGACCGCGCAGAAGGAGATCGACACGCTCGCCAAGCAGCGCAACGAGTACCTCGAGAAGAACAGCGTGGGCGACGGCGGGTTCGACGCCAAGGTGAAGAAGTCGGTCGAGAAGGCGATGAAGAAGAAGTAAGCGGAGCTTACGAGTTCGGCTTTCGCCGGAATGGTGAGCGAAGCGAACAAGTAGCTGCGAGTAGAGGGCGACTAACGCCTGAACATGGTTCGCGAAACGGCGCCGATGTGGGCGCCGTTTTCGTTTATGGCGTGGTACCTAGCCTGCGATGCAGTTTACCGAACTGGGTTTGCTCCCACCCCTCGAGCGCGCGGTCGCCGAGCAAGGTTACACGGAGCCGACGCCGATCCAGGCGCGCGCCATTCCCCACGTCCTCGCGGGCCGCGACCTCCTCGGCCTCGCCCAGACCGGCACCGGCAAGACCGCCGCGTTCGCGTTGCCGATCCTCCAGCGCCTCACCAAGAACGCGACGAGCCGCCGACCGCGGCCGATCCGCTGCCTGATCCTGACGCCGACGCGCGAGCTCGCCGCCCAGATCGGCGAGAGCTTCACCACCTACGGTGCGCACCTCACGCTGTCGAACTTCGTGATCTTCGGCGGCGTCGGCGACGCCGCGCAGAAGCAGGCGCTGCGCAACGGCATGGACGTCCTCGTCGCGACCCGGGTCGCCTGCTCGATCTGATGGGCCAGGGCTTCGTCGACCTCAAGCAGATCGAGGTGTTCGTGCTCGACGAGGCCGACCGCATGCTCGACATGGGCTTCATCCACGACGTGCGCCGCGTGATCCAGATGATCCCGCGGCAGCGCCAGACGCTGTTCTTCTCGGCGACGATGCCGCCCGAGGCCCAGCAGCTCGCCGATCAGCTGCTCGTGAACCCCGAGACCGTGCAGGTCGTGCCGCCGTCGACGACCGCCGAGAAGGTCGACCAGGAGGTCTACTTCGTCGACAAGGCCGAGAAGCGCAACCTGCTCGTCGACGTGCTCCACGAGCCGGCGATGAAGCGCGTGCTCGTGTTCTCGCGCACCAAGCACGGCGCGAACAAGATCGCCGAGCACCTCGAGAAGCACAGCGTCAGCGCCGCCGCTATCCACGGCAACATGTCGCAGGGCGCCCGCGAGCGCGCGCTCGCCGGCTTCAAGGAGGGCAAGACCCGCGTCCTCGTCGCGACCGACATCGCCGCGCGCGGCATCGACATCGACGACGTCACCCACGTCGTGAACTTCGACGTGCCGGAGGTGCCGGAGACCTACGTGCACCGCATCGGTCGCACCGCGCGCGCCGGCGCCACCGGCATCGCGATGTCGTTCGTCGACGCCGAGGAGCGCCAGGACTGGCGCAACGTCGAGCGCCTGACCCGCCAGCGCATCCCGGTCGTCGAGGGCCACCCGTTCGAGTCCCGCACCCCGGCGCCGCCGCCGATCTCCGATCACGAGCTCGATGGTCGCCGCGGCCCGCCGGGCCCCGCGCGAGCCAAGGACGATCGTCCGCCGCGCGAGGGTGGTGGGCGTCGCTTCAGCGGCGGCACCCCCGGCGGTGGTGGTGGGCGACGTCGCGGTGGCGGCGGTGGCGGCGGCGGCCGTCACTGATTCTTGCTAGCGTCTGACGCGGAGTCGGGATGACGGAGGCCACGTTCTGGCGACAGATCGGCGAGGCACCCGACGATCCGGCGATTCGCGAGGTCTACGCCGACTGGCTCCTGGCGCGCGGCCAGCGGGGAGACCGTCGGCGCGCGCGCGCCCTCCAGCACCACGCGCGGAGCGGGCTGCCCCTCGATCCGATCTCCGCGCCCTACGCGCGGTACACGCCCGCTCAGAGGCAAGCGCTCGACGCCCGCCCGCCCGAAGCGGATGCCCGCTGGCGCGCCGTGCTCAAGGCGCTCGGACCGATCGAGGATTCGAGTCAGTGGGGCGGCTTGCCCTACCTGATCTCGTACCAGGCGCGTGACGTGGTTCGCGCGGAGGCGCTGATCGCCGCGACCTCGTTCACCCGCACGGGGTTGCGGTTCACCGATCACGGCGCCGCCTCGGTCGCGGCCGAGATCGCGGCCTCGGGTGTGCTCCGCCACGTCCGCGCGCTGGACGTGATCGCCAGGTTCCAGGAGATCGATCCTGAGGAGCGAGGGATCGAGCTCAGGAGCGTCGAGGTCGGAGACGAGGTCCTCGCCGGGCTGTGCGCGGCGCCCAGCCTCGCGCCACTCGAGGTGCTGTCGTTGGCGGGCGGCGGGGTCACGACCCTCGGCGCGCGCGCGCTCGCGAACGGCCCGTTCACGCGGCTGCGCTGGTTGCGCCTGTCGTCGAATCCGCTGCTCGAGCGGGGTGGGGTCGCGCTGGCCGCCGCACCGACGTTACGCAGCGTCGAGCATCTCGACGTCTCGGGCTGCCACCTGGGTGCGGCCGGCGCGTGGGCGATCGCGCGCTCGCAGGACCTCCCCAACCTCGCGACCCTCGATCTCAGCGACAACGGCCTCACCCAGGAGGACAAGGCAGCCCTCCGCGGGGTGCTCGCGCTGCGCCCGTGCCTGCGCTCGCTCGTCCTCGACCCCGACGTGTACGAGACGATCCCTGCCCACCCCTGAGCGCTACGCTCGTCGGGCGTGAAGCTCGCGACGCTCGACCATGTCGATCGCCAGCGCGAGCGAGCGCTTCATCGAGATCGGCCGCGCGCGGCCCGTGCCGGCGATGTCGTGCGCGGTGCCGTGATCCGGCGAGGTGCGCACGATCGGCAGCCCGAGCGTCACGTTCACGGACTCGTCGAAGTCGACGAGCTTGACCGGGATGAGGCCCTGGTCGTGATACATCGCGACCATCGCGTCGTAGCGGCCGTCGACGGCGTCGCGGAAGGCGGCGTCGGGGACGAGCGGCCCGAACAGCGTCGCCGGCGGCAACGGCAGATCCAGCGCCGGCGCGATGATGTCGGCGTCCTCCTCGCCGAGCAGGCCACCCTCACCCGCGTGCGGGTTGAGCGCGACGACGCCGACCCGCGGCGCGGCGATCCCGAAGTCGACGACGAGCGACGTCACGAGCAGCTCGAGGACGGTGCGGATCCGCGCGGTCGTCAGATCGGTGACGACCTCGGCGAGCGGCAGGTGCACCGTCGCGAGCACGACCTTGAGGCGCGGCCCGGCGAACAACATCGCGACGTCGCGCGCGCCCAGGCGGTCGGCGAGCATCTCGGTGTGGCCCATGAACTCGAAGCCGCCACGCCGCGCCCACGTCTTGGAGATCGGCGCCGTGACGAGCGCCGCGACCTCGCCGCGTCGCGCGGCGGCGACCGCGGCCTCGAGGTAGCCGACCTGCGCGGCGCCGCTCGTCTCGTCGGGCTTGCCGAACACCGCGCGATCACCGATGCCTGCGCCGAGGCACTCGACGTCCGCTGGCAACGTCACGCCGATCGCGGCAGCCCCCCGCTCGAGCGGCGCCCGATCACCGTAGATCCGGAGCCGCGCACGCCACGCGGCGGGCGCCGTGGCGAGCGTGGCGGCGAGGATCTCGGGACCGATCCCCGTGGGATCCCCCATCGTCACACCCAGCTTGGTCGTCGCCGTCATCGTGGTCGTCATCGGCGTCGCCATGAGGCGACAGTAGCACCCGCTCAGTCTTCGACGGTGACGATGCCGGTGCGCGGCGTCATCCGCGTCGGCGTGGCGCCCTCGCGACACGACACGACTTCCTCGCTGTAGTCGTACGCGAAGGTCGTGGCGTCGATCGGCACGAGCGTCTCGGTCCCGAGCCAGCGACACCCGTCGGAGACGTCGGCGCGCACCGTGATCGTGATGTTCGAGGGATGGTCGGTGTCGATCCGCATCGACACGTCGCCCGCACGGAACGCGCTGAGGTACACCGCGTCAGGCTCGTCGACGGCGTGCAGGCGCAGCCGGTGCGTGGTCGCGTGGTGCTCGCCCGACATCATCACCGTGGCGCCGACGAGGCCGCCGGCGAGGAGGAGCCAGCGAAGCACGGGAACGGTCGCGGCGTGCAGCATGACAACAGCTTACCCAAGTACCGACGATCTGCGAGCGATTCCGACAGGGCTGCGCGGGTTTCCGCCATGTACCCCCCTGGTCGTTCCGCTGAGCACCGATTTGTCACGGCACGGTCGTTGCTGTAGGACGGCCCCATGAAACGGCTGATCCCGCTGCTGCTGCTGGTCGTGATCGCCGGTGCCTACATCGGCTACCGCCGGTGGCTGTCGACGCGCCCCTTCGAGTGGGCCGGCACCATCGAGGTCCGCGCGGTCACCGTCGGGTCGCGGGTCGGCGGACGCGTCAAAAAGGTGCTCGTGGCGGAGGGCGAACGGGTCGCCGCCAGCGCGCCGCTGGTGGAGCTCGAGCACGGCGACCTCGACGCCCAGCGCACGATCGCCGCCGCCCAGGTCGACCAGGCCAAGGCCGCGCTCGACAAGCTGACGAAGGGCGCGCGCCCCGAGGAGATCGCCCAGGCCGAGGCCCGCCAGTCGCAGGCGACGGCGGCGCTCGATGCGACCCGCCGCGGGAGCCGGCCCGAGGAGATCGCCGCCGCCGCCGCGCGGGTC
>JAPLLF010000196.1 GCA_026387715.1 Pseudomonadota bacterium | reverse complement strand
GCACCTACCTCGACATGACCAAGCTCGACACCACCTACGCCGCCGCGGCTTGACCGATCACCGACGACGAATCCCGATGTTCCCCCTTCAGGCAATCACACAAAAAAAGGGACTTGACCAGGCCGTGCGCTTGTACGAGCAAGGGATGGCGTGCGGCAGCGAGGACGCGACCCATGAGTTGGCGCTCTGCTACGAAGAAGGTCGCGGTGTCAGGAAGTCGAACAAGCGTGCATTCGCGCTGATGAAGACCGCCAGTCGCAAGGGAGACATCGCGGCGACGCACGTGCTTGGATGGTATTATCACAACGGCATCGGGACTCGGCCAAATGCGAGTCGTGCCATGCGTGCATATCGACGAGCTGCCGCGAGAGGTGGGGCCTCCAGCGGGTTCAATATTGGACTGTTGCTGTGGTCTCGCAATTCTCACAAGAGTCGATCTGCCGCGATGGAGTGGTTCGAGTGGGCCGCCCTTTGCGGGCATCCGAGATCGTTCGAGTTTCTCGAAACGGGCGACGAAGCCGTCCTCGACGTGCCTTCGAAAGAAGGCGACGGCGATGACCTCCTCGATGCAGAAATCACCAGCCGACATTTCAGGCATGGAATATGACTGGCTTGGCTGCGACTCCAACGGGTGTATGGCGCTGTTCACCACTGCCGGTGCCGGCTACGCGCCCGCCGAGTTTCTTTGCGACACCGAAGCCCATGACATCGCGATACGGGCGGTGCTCGCCCTCCCAGCTACGACGGAAGCACGGTTCTTTCCGCGGGTTGCTGCGGGGCTCGTCAACACGTGGCGGCTCGTCGCGGAGCGCGGCTTGTATGCCTACGACTGCGACCCGACGGGTGGTCCGTATCGCCTCGTGGCCGCACCGGTGCTTGCCATCCAGGCCAACGCCATTCCACCCGCGATCGCAGCCGTTGCGACCGAGGTTCGGTGCCCTGACTGCTTCTTGGTGCACGTCTGTGACTCCGGCGGCTTCTATTCGCACGACCGGGACGCGGCCTGCGTCGCAACATGTCGTGGTGCGGGATTGAGTGCGCTGCGCGACTCGCTGGAGAGGCTGTTCGGCTTCCTGGCCGAGCAGGGTTTGGTCGCGCCAACGATGGAGGTCTGGCTCGTCGAAATCCGCTCCTGGGCTGACGTCGACGACCGGGGACGACCACGCGTTCGACGTGCCGATCTTCGACCACCCGAAGCATACGAGGCCCGCTTCGATGAGCTGCTGGCTGCCGGGTATGCCTGGATCAACATGAGTTGCTACGGACTTCTTCGGGGCGGGCTGGTTGTTGTGATCGAGACGCCGCGAGAGACAAGAAGTCGGTTGTCGCGCGTGTCCGTCAACCTCTCAGGACCGCCCAATGCCGCTCGTGAACGCGGCTGGGACGTCGATGAGGTGCTCGCGATCACGTGAAGCAGCCAGACAGCGACCTCATCTGAACGCTCGAACTCCGAACTCCCATCCTGAGGTGTGATTGTCGGCGTTGGCGATGTCTCGCCCAGCGGCCAGCTCGACCACCAGCTCGAAGGTCATCGCCGGTTCAGCAACTCGGCCCGCACCTCGGCCCACGGGCGCGCCGCATCGGGATTGGCACGATGCTCGCGAAGTCGCTCGTCGAGGAGCGCTCGCTCGTCATCGGTGAGCGGTAGCTGACTTGCCGCGCTGGGGTCGCTCGCGATGCTCTCCCAGAGCTCCTCGATCAGCTCGAGACGTTCCGCGAGGTCGAGCTTGAGCAGGTCGGCCTTCGCGATCATCGCCACGCAGACAGGCTAGCACTGCCTGAGCGCCCAGACCTTGCCCTTTGCTGCCACACGAAACCACACGGGAAAGCGGAAGTGGATCATCGTAGGCTGCGGCTCGTGGGGACGATCGCAACGCGGTTCACGCACGCCGTGGCGCTCGCGTCGGCCAACGCCACCGGGCAGGACCGCGCGGCGGTGTTCGCGCGCGAGCGGCGTGGTGATCGCGCTGGCGGATGGCGCCGGCGGTACGAGTCACGGGGCGCGCGCGGCGCAGGCGCTGGTCGACGCGGTGGGCGCGGCGGTGGCGGACGCGATCGATGCGAGCGCGCTGATCGAGACGCTCGATCGCGTGGGCGAGGGCCAGACGACGGCCATCGTGCTCGCGGTCGACGCGGAGGGGATCACGGGTAGCAGCGTGGGCGACTCGGGTGCCTGGCTCGTCGGCGACGAGGTGGTGGATCTCACCGAAGGGCAACTCCGCAAGCCGCTGGTCGGCGGAGGCGGCATTCCGGTCGCGTTCGCCACGGGGCCGATCGGGAGCGCGACCGTGCTCGTCGCCTCCGATGGCCTGTTCCGGCATGCGAGGCAGGCGGACATCGTTCGCATCGCGCGCGGGCCGGACCTGGACGCGGCGGCGCGCGCGCTGATCGCGCTGGTGCGCTTGCCCTCGGGTGGACTCCAGGACGACGTCGCCGTCGTGCTGTGTCGCGTGATGGCGCTCACGGCGGATCGCGCCCGCGCGTCGTCGACGCGTGCGGTACGGTAGGAGACGATCGGCGCGAAGGAATGGCGGGCGAGCGGCCACGAAGGAACAGGAGCACGGTGACATGCGACTTCCCCCGGTGAGGCTCGTCCTCGTGATCGCGCTGGCTGCCACCGGCTGCCGCCACGTCCGTCCCAACCAGCGCGAGCGGCTGGCGAGCCCGGCGATGCAGTTCCAGATGGAGCCGGTCGCCGACGGCCAGCGGGACTCGATCCTCGAGATCACCGAGGGCAACACGTTCCCGAGCGCGGGTCCGGGGACCGCCGGGGCGGGGTGCGGTTGCAACTGATCCGCACGACGGCGCTGGCGCTCGTGCTCGCCGCGATCGGCGCGCGCGTGGCATCCGCCGAGGACACGTCCGCGATGAGGTCGCTGCCGATGCGCGTGCCGATGCGCGTTCCGGTCCCCGTGCCGGTGACGCCGGCGCCGGCGCCGCCACCGGCCTCCGACCGGGACACGCCGCCGGGCATGACCGATCCGGACGCAGTCAGCCCGGACGATCTACGCGACGTGCTGGGCGAGCCCGCGCCGCCAGATGCCGCGGTGACCGGCGCGGCGAGCGAGCCGGTGACCGGCACGGTCCGGATCGGCAACTACCACGACAGCGATCAGACCTCGGTGCTCCGCTTGCTCGGCGCGGTGGCGCACACGTGGGGGCGATGGATGCTCAACACCAGCGTCACCGTCGACGCGGTGACGAGCGCCTCGGTCGACGTCCGCGCGTCGCCC
Organism: Pseudomonadota bacterium; assembly: GCA_026387715.1. Classification (GTDB taxonomy): domain Bacteria; phylum Myxococcota_A; class Polyangia; order Haliangiales; family Haliangiaceae; genus JABFXX01. Next base: position 1,385 of record JAPLLF010000196.1, on the reverse strand, counting down.
GCGCTGAGCCAGGTCGACGTGGTCACGAGCGCGTCGGGCACGAGCTCGAGCTCCGGCGGGCAGATGACCGACACGCGCTACCAGGTGACCGGCGGCGCCGGCTGGAAGGACAGCGCGGGGCACGGCGTGAACCTCACGTCCGCGGTGGCGATGGAGACCGACTACGAGAGCGTCAGCGGCGGCATCAACGGCTCGTACGATCTGAACGATCGGACCGTGACCTTGCTCGGTGGCGTGACGCTCACCGACAACTGGATCTCGAGCGTCCTCGACCCGTCGCTGCACCGCAAGATGTTCGGCGCCGCGTGGTCGGCCGGCGTGGCGCTCGTGCTCACCCGCGACGACGCGCTGCGGCTGCGCTACGACGGCAAGTCGTCCGACGGCTACCAGGCGTCGCCGTATCGCACGGTCCGGTTCGGGGACTGGACGGCCGTGCTCGGCGAGCGGCAGATCACGTTCGCCAACACGCTCGGCCCGGTCGGCGGGCTCGCGGAGCGCTTGCCCGGGATCCGGATCAGCCACGCGGCCGTCGCCGAGTGGGTGCACGCGCTCGTGACCGGCGTCGGCCTCCACCCCGAGCTGCGCGTCGGGCACGACAGCTGGGGCATCACGAGCCTGAGCGCGGCGATCGATCTGCGGATCGCGCAGAAGTCGTGGCGGCTGCAGACCGGCTACCGGTTCTATCGCCAGTCACGCGCCGACTTCTTCGAGACCAAGTACGTGCAGGACGCGTCGATGTACACGACGTACACGTCCGACAAGGAGCTAGGCTCTCAGACCGGCCACCTCCTGCGGTTCGACGTGTCGCACGTGCTGATCGACGCCGATAGCCCCACCGACTCGCGCCTGATGGTGAACCTCCAGATCGCGGCCGCCTGGTACCGCTACCCGGGCTTCGTCCTGTTGCCGGCGCGCGACAGCGTGTTCGCGTCGATCGGGCTCGCCTGGGAGCTGTGACCGACGTCCACGGCCTCATGATAGGGCGTGACGATGAAGCGCCTCGTGATCGCGACGCTGGCAACCCTGGCGACGGCCTGTGGCTCGAAGCCACCGTCCGAGCCCACGCCGCCGCCGTCGTCGTCGAAGTCCGCCCGGCCAGCCCTCCCGTCGGCCCCGGACGTCACCCGCTTCTTCACCGCCGACGTGACCGGCGCGCTGCGGGCCGACGCGAACAACTCCCCGATCGTGAGCTACCTGGCGAGCCTGCTCCAGCCACCTCCGGCGTGCTGGACCACGCTGACGGGCGCGATCCGCGCGAGCTACCAGCTCGAGGTCGCCGGCCACGGCTCGTACTTCCTGTTCGACGGCGAGCTGCCTCGCGCCGAGGTCGAGCGCTGCATCACGACCGCGCTCGGCGACGCGCTCGACGTCCACGTCACCCACCA
>JAPLLF010000111.1 GCA_026387715.1 Pseudomonadota bacterium | reverse complement strand
CTACCTCGACATGACCAAGCTCGACACCACCTACGCCGCCGCGGCTTGACCGATCACCGACGACGAATCCCGATGTTCCCCCTTCAGGCAATCACACAAAAAAAGGGACTTGACCGTCGCTCCTCCGCATGATCACGGCTCTCCTCGACATCGCACGTGCCGATGAGGGTCGCCTCGCACCGATGTCCGGATCGGTCGATCTCGGTGCGCTCGTCGGCTCGGTCGTCCTTGCGTTCCAGGTGCAGGCCGAAGCGGCCGGGGTCGAGCTTCACCAGGAGATCGGCGCCCGCGGCGCCCACGCCGACATCGATCTCTTGCGTCGGGTCATCGAGAACCTGCTCGAGAACGCGATCCGGCACGCCCCCGAAGGCACATGCGTTCGCGTGACGACCACGGCGGTGCGCGGCGGGGTGGAGCTCGCGGTCAGCGATGCGGGCCCAGGAGTTCCCGAGGATCTGCGCGAGCGAATCTTCGAGAGGTTCGTCCAGGCCGCTGCCACGACGATGCGTGCGAACCGTGGCCTCGGCCTCGCGTTCTGCAAGCTCGCGATCGAGGCGCACGGCGGACAGATCAGGATCGAAGACGCCGCGCCCGGAGCAACCTTCGCGATCTGGATTCCCGATGCCGATTGACGCCACGACCCTGCCATTTCACGACCTCGTCGACGCGTCCCCTGATGGCATCGTGGTCGTCGACCGCGAGGGCGCGATCGTCCTCGTCAACGCCGAGGGAGAGCGCATGTTCGGATACACGCGGGGCGAGCTCGCCGGCCGGCCGATCGAGCTCCTGGTCCCGGACCGCGTGCGCCATGCGCATCCGCGCCACGTCGAGTCATTCATCACCGCGCCGCGGCTGCGTCCGATGGGGTCGGGCCGCGAGCTGTTCGGACGCCGGAAGGACGCGACCGAGTTTCCCGTCGAGATCAGCCTCAGTCCCATCACGACGGGCGATGGACTCCTCGTCGTCGCCGGGATCCGGGACATCACGCAGCGCCGCGCGGTCGAGGCGGATGCCCGGCGTGCCAACGCGTACCTGGTCTCGGCGGTCGACGCGATCCAGGATGCGTTCGCGCTGTACGACGAGCACGACTGCGTCGTCCTGGTGAACAGTGCATGTCGCCAGTTGCTCGGGACCACGCTCGATGGCGCGATCATCGGGCGAGGGTTCGCCGAGGTCCTGCCGGCGGCCCTCGCGGCGGGCGTGTTCGACTTCAGCAACGAGAGCCGCGACGCGCTCCTCGCACGCTGGTTTGCCTATCACGAGAACCCGGTCGGGCTTCTCGAGGTCCGCACCGGGTCCGGAAGGTACCTGCGCGTCGTCGAGCGCCGGACGCCCGAGCACGGGACCGTGTCGCTCATGGTCGATGTCACCGACGACGTGCTTCGCGAGGCCGAGCTGCGCAGCGCGAGCGCGGCGAAGAGCGAGTTCCTGTCATCGATGAGTCACGAGCTACGGACACCGCTCAACGCGGTGCTCGGATTCGCGCAACTCCTCGAGCGCGATCGGAAGCAACCGCTCAGCGATCGCCAGCAGGAGCGCCTGAAGCACGTGATGCGCGGCGGCGAACACCTGTTGAAGCTGATCGACGACGTGCTCGATCTGTCGCGGATCGAGGCCGGTGGCGTCGCGATCTCGCGCGAGCCGGTCGGCGTGCACGACGTGCTCGCCGAGGTCGCGACGACGCTCGAGCCGATGGCCACGCGGGCGCAGATCCAGCTCGAGATCGCACCGCTTCCGGCCATCCTGCCGCGCGTGATCGCCGATCGCACGCGGCTATCGCAGATCCTGATGAACTTCGGATCCAACGCGATCAAGTACGGCAAGCCGAGCGGTCGCGCGACGTTCGGGGTCACCGTCGGCGCCTCGCGCGTCCGGATCGCGGTGATCGACGACGGCATCGGGATTCCGGTGGACAAGCACGACAAGATCTTCGAGCCGTTCCAGCGCGCTGGTCAGGAGGCAGGACCGATCGAGGGGACGGGCATCGGGCTCGTGATCAGCAAGCGCCTCGCGGAGATGATGGAGGGTATTGTCGGGTTCACGAGTGACACGGGCCGCGGTTCCGAGTTCTGGGTCGAGATCCCGATTCACGAGATGCACACCGACGAGTCCTGCGCACCCGCGATCCGGGGACCCACCGTCTCGCCGCTCGTCACGAGCGTCGTCCGGCACTGCGTCGTCTACGTCGAGGACAATCCGTCGAACATCGCGTTCATGCGCGACCTCGTCGACGATCTGCCGAGCGTCGAGCTCCTCACGGCGCCGACCGCCGAGATCGGGATCGAGCTGATCCGGACGCACCGTCCGGCGGTCGTCATCATGGATATCAACCTGCCGGGGATGAGCGGCCTCGAGGCGGTCAAGCAGCTCGCGGCACTGGAAGAAACGCGGGCGATTCCCGTCATCGGGCTGTCCGCGGCCGCGCTCATGAAGGACACGACCCGCGCGAAGGAGGCCGGCTTCTATCGCTACCTCACGAAGCCGGTGAAGGTCGCGGAGCTTACTGCCGTGCTCGAAGAGATCCTGCTCGCTCGGCGAACGTAGCGGGTCAACTGTCGCGGCGGACCGCGATGGCGTCGTGCTTCGTGACGTAGCCGTCGTTGCGTGCCAGCCAGCCGATGATATCGAGCGAGGAGGCGACCCCGCCTTCAGCGGCGACTTAACTGAGATCCACCGCGAGGGTGGCGCGTGACCGCGTGAGCGCTCGATCCACGAATTGCAGG
>JAPLLF010000310.1 GCA_026387715.1 Pseudomonadota bacterium | reverse complement strand
CCGCGCGCGCACCAGATCGACCACCCGAGCATCGAGCCCGCGCCGAACAGGTAGGCCTCGACCCCTTCCAGCGCCATCAGATCCGCGTGCCCAGGCCGATCCCGCAGCCCCCGGTCGCCGCGACGAGCGCGTCGTAGGCCGCGCGCGCGGCTGGATCGCCCGGGCCGACGCGCATCCCCCGGATCAGCGTGTTCTTCTTCGTGTGCTCGAGCCCGATGAACTCCATCGGGGTGACCTCGTAGCCGGCCGCGCGCATGAGCGCGACGCGCATCGCGTCGGTGACGTGCGCCGCGGTCTCGCGCCGGAGGTGCGGCGCGGTCCAGATCGGCGCGAACCCACCGACGGCCCCGCGCTCGCCGAGCTCGGCCCACGCGCGCGCGAGCTCCGCCTGACAGCATGGCGCCACCGCGATCAGCTCCGCGCGCGTCGCGACCCCAAGCGCGATCGCGTCGTCGGTCGCCGTGTCGCACGCGTGGAGCGCGAACACCGCGTGCGCGGGCTCGTCGACGAGGTCGGCCAGGTTCGCCGCGCGAAAGCGCACGACGTCCGCCAGGCCCGCGATCGCGGTGCGCCGCTCGCACTCCGCGATCACCGCCGGGTTGCGATCGACGCCGAGCACCTCGACCTGGTGGTGCCACCGCTCGCGCGCGACCCACGCGAGCAGCAGCGTCAGGTAGCTGCGCCCGCAGCCCGCGTCGAGGATCCGGATCACCGGGTGGCGCGCGCGCAACGCCGCCATCGCGGTGTCCATCACGCGCACGACGTGGTTGATCTGCAGGTACTTCCGCACCTGCGCCGGCGGCATCGTCGCGTCGCGGTGCAGGAGGCCGAGCGCGCGCAGGAGGACCGGCGCCTCCGCCGGCAGGATCGCGAGCTGCTTGCCGCCGGTCAGCTCGCGGGTCCGCGCCTCCGTCCAGTAGGCGGCGGCCTCCGCCGCGACCTGCGCCGCCCATGCCTCGTGCATCGCGCGCAGCCTACGCGATCTCGTCGGGCCGCATCATACCGCGCGTCGATCGACGAGCACGTGGGTGGCCCACGCCGCGAGCGACGGGTACTCCGGCACGTCCTCCCACAGATCCTCGTCGTCGTGCCAGTACGCGTACAGGGCGCCCTTCGTCTTGCCAAAGGTCTCGATCATCAGGTGATCGCCGGCGCCGTTGTCGAACAGCGGCAACAGCGAGGCGCGCGCCGGTGCGAGCAGATCGCCACCTCCGTTGAGGAACGTCCAGCGCGCGAGCGCGTCCTTGGCGGACATCAGCCGCCAGTTCTCCTCGGGGTGCAGGCCGGCGTGCCCGGTCTGGCCGTCGTGCCACGCGAACCAGGTCGTCAGGTCCGTCGGGAGCTTGCCGCCGAACAGCGCCAACGCGATCGCCGCGACGTCCTTGGCCGACCCCGGCTTGCGCAGCGAGTGGGCGAGCGCGGGCTCCGCGTTCGCGAGGTGCACGCCGAGCCGCGGCAACACCTTCGCCAGCGGCTCGACCTTCATCGGCGCGGGGCTGGTCGGGACGAGCCCGGTGACCCGCACGAGCTCGTTGCGCTCGAGGATCACGGCGGCACCCTCCTCGAGGTAGAGGTCCTCGTCGCCGTTGCCGGTGCCGCGATTGCCGACCACCGCCACGTCGTAGGCGGTCGTGTCGAACACCGCGATCCCCGAGCGCTTGTTGCGATCGCAGCGGTTGTCGAGCAGCCGCGCGCCGGCCTTGTCCATCACGGTGATGCCGTCGAGCCCGTTCTCGCTCACGGTGCAGCGCTCGACCGTCACGTTCGAGTCCGTGGTGACGAGGATGCCGCTGTCGCCGTTCGCGCGGCAGGTGCACTCGACGATCGTCGCCCGCGACGACTCCCACGCGTCGACGCCGCCGACCTTGTTGTGCGACAGCGTGCAGCCCTCGATGGTCGGCGCGCTCGTGCCGCCGGTGAGGATCCCCTGCGCGGCGTTGTGGTGGATGTTGCATGCGCGCACGATCGGCGCCGCGCGGTCGTCCAGGCTGAGCCCGTTGTACTTGTTCTGCGTGATCTCGCAGCCCTCGATCACGCCGGTGGCGTCGTCGGTCCAGTACAGGCCCTGGTACCGCGATCCGCGGATGTCCGCGTCCACCACGGTCGGGTCGGCGTGCTCGCAGGCCATCACGCCGTGCAGCTTCGAGTCCGTCACGGCGCACGCATCCGCGATCACCGTGGTGCGGCCGCCGAAGAACAGGCCGACGTGGTTGCCGGTGAGCTTGCAGCTCATCAGGCGTCCGGTCGCGGTGCCGGTGAACGCGATCCCGGTGTTGCGGTTGGCCTTCGCCACGCACTGGCGCGCGTCGACGTGGGCCTTGCCGGCGACGAGCACGCCGTCGTGACAGCTCTCGAAGGTGCTCTTGGTCAGCGTCGCGCGTGCGCTCCCCGCGATCAGGAGCCCCGCGCCGAAGGTGTGCGCCGCGGTCGCCTTGGCGCCGCGCACGACGATGCCCTTGGCGACGAACGTCCCGCGCGTGACGTCGATCGCGTTGCCGATGCCGGTCCGCACGATCGTGACGTTCTGGAACGTGACGTCGGCGCGGATCTCGACGAGCGCCTCGGCGCACGCGCCGGTGATCGTGCCACCGACGAGCGTGATCGGCCGGGTGACGACCAGCCGTTTGGCGAGCTTCACCACCTTCGGGAGCTTGAGCGTCGCGCCGGGCTTGGCCGCCGCGATCGCGGCCTGCAGATCGTACGGCGCCGGCTTCGTGGGCTTCGTCGCTTTCTTGATCTTCGTTGCCTTCGTCGCCTTCGTCGCCTTCGTCGCCTTCGTCGCCTTCGTCGCCTTCGTCGGCTTGGTCGACTTCGTGGTCTTCTTGGTCTGCTTCGTCAACTTCGGCATCTTCGCGACGCATCCTCGCACTTCACTCGACGAACGTCGCGAGGTAGCGCCGTGCCTTCCGCCGCGCCAGCTCGTTGGCGAGCCGGCGCTCCGGCCACCGCGTGACGTCGATGGCCAGGAGCGCGGTCAACGCCGCGCGATCCTTGCGCGCCCAGGCCGCCATCAGCTCGACGGTGAGGACGCGATCGCCGACGAGCTGCTTGGCGCGGGCGAACCTCGGGGCAGCGTCGTCCCCCATCGCGGCCTCGATCGTGGCCAGCAAGATCTCGCCGTCGGCGTCGTGCGCGCCGGGCGCGAGCTGGAGGCACCGCGTGAGGGTGGCGCGCAGCCGCGGCACGGTCGCGAGGTGGAGGAGCGGCGCGAGCGCGACCTCGACCGCGTCGGCGGTCGCGATCGCGAGCAGCGCCGGGGCCTGGGCCGGCGTCGCGCGCGCGAGCTGCGCGATGAACGCCTCGCCGCTGCCCTCGCGCGCGGCTCGCCAGGCGGGCGGCAACAGCGCGAGCTGGGCGTCGACGCACGCGGGCAACAGCACGGCGAGGCGCTCGGCGATCCGGTCGGCCTCGGCGGGGCGCCCGCCGAGCGACGCGTCCTCCCAGTCGTCGAACACGAACCCCGCCGCGTACTGGCACAGCGCGTCCGCGTGCATCGTGCGGAACTGCCGCTCGTCGGGATACGCCTGGGCGAACGCGGCGAGCTGGATGATCCCGCTGGGCATCGCCGCGCGCGCGAGTTCGACGTCGGGCTGACGGCCGGCGACGTCGAGCGAGGCGTGCAGGATGCGCAGCGTCGTCGACGCCGCCTGGCGATCGATGAACCCACCGCAGCCACCACCCACGACGACGCCGACCGCGACGAGCAAGACCTGGGAGCGGATCACCGGGGCATCCTAGCGCGAGCCGGCGAGCCTGGCCCGCTCGACGAGGTCCTCGACGTGGGTGGCGCCGAGCGTCGGCGCGTCGCACGCGGCCATCGCCGCGGCCATCGCCCGCGCGCGGGTCCGGTAGCGCGCGTCGGCGAGCACGCGCCGCACCGCCGCGCGTACGCGCCCGGCGGACGGCCGCCCGGTGCGCAGGTCGACGCCGACCCCCGACCACGCGACGCGCGCCGCGATCTCCGGCTTCTCCTCGCTACCACCCGCCACGACCACCGGCACGCCCGCCGCGAGCGCCATCTGCACGCCGCCGTAGCCGCCGTTGGTGACGAGGACGGCGACCATCGGCAGCAGCGCCTGGTACGGCACGAACGCGGCGACCCGCGCGTTGGCGGGGACCGGCCCGTCGATCGTGGTGGCGATCGTCGCGACGACGAACACCGGCTCGGTCGCGAGGGCCCGGAGCGCGGGCGCGACCAGCTCGCGCGCGTCGGTCGCGAGCGTGCCCTGGGTGACGAGCACGATCGGCGTGCCGCGACGGTGCGCGTCCTCGAGCTCGGACCACCATGCGGGCAGCGCCTGCGCGGCCGGCACCCCGGCGACCAGCGGCCCGATGAACCGCACCTGCGGCGGGAGATCGCGACGCGGATACTCGAACGCCTCGACCGTCGGCTGCAGGAACAGCTGCGGCGACAGCACGTCGAAGTAGGTGCCCCGCCCCGCCGGCAACCCGATCGCCTGGCGCGCCGCGCGATACGCGCGGGTGACGTCGCGAAACATCGCGCGGACGACCGCGTGCTGCAGGCGCGCGCGCAGCCGCCCGAGCACGCCCCGCGCGGGTCGCCAGCCCGGTCCGAACGGCGCGGTGTCGACGCTCGGGATCACGAGCGCGCTGATGCCGAGCCCCGCCCACGGCACCCCCGCGAGCTCGGCGAACGCGGCGGCGCCCAGGTGCGCCTGATCGGCGACGATCGCGTCGGGCATCCACCCCGCGGCGATCGCCTGCAGGTCGCGCAGCTGATCCGCCATCGGCGCGATGAACATCTCGCGCAGCTGCGCCTTCACGCGCGCGAGGCCGCGCCGCCCGCGCAACGCCGGGAGCGCCGCCTCGACGTCGGCGTCGTCCCAGTCGTGCGCGCGCATCGGCAGGTAGGTCGCGCCCGCCGCGGCGATCGCGGGGGCGAACTTCGCGGCCGCGTACCACCGCACCTCGTGACCGCGCGTCACCAGCGCGCGCACGAGCACGAGCATCGGATGCACGTGGCCGGTGAGCGGAACCGTGGCGACGAGCAGGCGGGCCATCGAAGGTATTGATACCTTGTCGCATGGCCACGGAGTTTTCGTTCGAGAACGTGTTTCGCGCGCCGTCGACCCTGTCGATCCTGTCGGCGTACTTCGATCCCGCCCACCTCGCGACGCAGGACAAGCAGGCGGACCTGGTCGACCGGGTCGTGGTCGAGGACGTCGACGGCCCCGTCACGCGCAAGACGACGTGGACGGTGCGCGCGCAGAAGCCGCTGCCGCTGTTCGTGCGCCCGTTCGTGACCGGCGGGCGGCTCAGCTATCGCGAGGCGATGATCTGGCGAAAGGCCGACGACGCGATCGACCTCACGGTCACGCCGGAGATCCTGGGCGGGCGCGTGCAGGTCGCGGCGACCTACACGCTGACCAAGATCGGCGAGGGCCAGATCCTCCGCCGCTACGCCGGCACGATCACCGTCAACATCAGCCTGATCTCCGGCAAGGCCGAGCGCGGCATCCTCGCGGAGTTCGAGCAGGCGATGCCGATCATGACGAAGTGCACGCAGGACTGGCTCACCGCGAATCCCGCGCGCCCGTAGGGACGGCCTGCTACGCTCGACGCATGTCGATGTGGGCCCGCGTGCACAAGATCGACCGGGTTCGGCCACTCCCCAATGGGGGCGCCATCATACTCGTCGAGGACGACCGCAACGCCGCGGCGATGGGCCGCATCCCGGGGCTGTCGACGACGATCGCGATCGCCCGCATCCTCAACGCGCGCCGCCTGCTCGACGTGAAGTACGCCGGCAAGGGCGAGGTGCGCTACGCCACGAGCGCCTCGCTGCCGAGCTTCCTGTTCGACGCGGTCGCGCGCGCGGGCGCCGCGATCGCCGACCGCAGCGGCGACAAGGTGCTGCTGCCGGCTGCCCCCGCCGGCATCGCGTCGACGATCGACACCGCGTTCTCCGAGCTCGCCCACCACGCCCGCACGATGTCGAACAGCGCCGACATGCTCACCGCGCTCCGGCGCGGCGAGGAGGCGCGGCGCAAGGCCCCGCTCGATCGCGACGTGAACCCGACGGCGTACTGGACGGCGGTGTTCGAGCTCGCCGCGCTCGCCGGCGAGCTGTCGCGCCCGCGCGGCGGTCGCTGGATCGAGACCCACGACGCGCCCGTGCCGTTCGCGATCAAGTTCCCGGACAACGCCGGCGGCGAGCTCCTCGCGCGCCCGGCGAAGCTCGCGATGCGCATCGTCGAGGGCGAGGACGTGGAGGCCTCGCTCGCGAGCGAGGCGCTGACGACCGAATCCTCGTCGATTTGACCGCGTGGTTTGACAGTGTGATACACGAGCGGCGTGGGTCTCCTCGACGAATGCTTCGCGGCCAACCGCAAGTGGGCGGCGGATGCGCTCGCCGAGGATCCCGAGTTCTTCAGCCGGCTCGAGTCGGTCCAGCGCCCCGACCTCCTGTGGGTCGGCTGCTCGGATAGCCGGCTGCCCCCGAACGAGATCATCGGGCGCCGGAACGGCGAGCTGTTCGTCCACCGGAACGTCGGGAACCTGGTGGAGCACACCGACGTCAACTGCCTGTCGGTGCTGCAGTACGCGATCGACGTGCTCCAGGTGAAGCACGTGATCGTCTGTGGCCACTACGGGTGCGGCGGCGTGCGCGCCGCGATGTCGACGCAGCCGCTCGGGCTGATCGACAACTGGCTCCGCCACATCCGCGACGTCCACCTGTGGAATCGCGACGAGCTCAACGCGATCCCGGATCTCAACGCGCGCACCGATCGGCTCGCCGAGCTCAACGTCGAGGCGCAGGTCGCCAACGTCTGCCACACGACGATCGTCCAGGACGCGTGGCGCCGCGGCCAGACCGTCACGGTGCACGGCTGGATCTACTCGCTCGCCGATGGGCTGCTCCGAGATCTCGGCATGGTGATCGAATCACCCGATCAGATTCCGCCCGAGTACCGGCTGTTCTACTGAGCCGTTCGGCCTGGGAATCCAGGAGCCCGCGCGTCATGATCGCGGAATGACACGCCTCGGCAAGCTGGTCCTCTCGTCGTCGCTCGTGGTCGCGGTCGCGCTCGCGCCGACCCCCGCCGCGCTGGCGAAGTGCGCGATGCAGGAGCTGGTCGCGCAGCTGATCACCCCAACGACCGGCAAGCTCCCCGCCGACGGCGGCATCCTCGTCGGGTTCGCCCACGCGACCAACGGAGACGACGAGCTCACCGATCCGCTGGCGAAGCCGACCTGGAAGTTCACCTCGGGTGGCAAGCCGGTCGACGTCACGCGCGTCGCGCTCGCGCCCGGGCTCACCGTGTATCGCCCCAGGCCCGGCTCGCCGATCACCTCGATCAGGGTCGCGGACAAGAAGCGCGTGATCCGCGAGCTCGCGCGCGACGCCACGGCGACCGCGGCCCCGAGCGTCGTCGCGCCACGCGTCACCAAGCTCGAGATCACGACGCGGAGCAGCGGCCGCGGCCCCGCGCGCACGGCGACCGCGACCGTCGCCGATCCGATCCCGAACGACGCCGTCGCCGTGATCGTGTACGCCGAGCGCGGGACGGCGGCCAAGCCGGCGCCGGTCGCGATCAGCTTCGGCACGATCGGCGTGCACAATCCCAAGGCGCGCACGGTGATCCCGTGGGCGGATCCGTCGCGCTGCGCGTTCAACCCGCCGGGCATGGAGGCGCCGCCCACCGGCGCCAAGGTCACGCTCGCGTGGGTCGATGCCTACGGACGCGTGTCCAGGTCGAGCGCGCCGATCGAGGTCACCGAGCTCGCGGCGCCCCGGGACGCGGCCGTCGAGGACTAGTCGAGACCACCGCGATCACGACGCCGAGCGCGTAGGCCACGAGATCGAGCAGATCGAACTGCGTGCCCACGAGGAACCCGCTGACGTTGCCCGGCGCGTGCCACACCAGGGGGACGCACTCGATCGCCGCCGCGAACGCGAACGTCCCGACCCCACGCGCCCACGGCGACGCGCGCCACGCCAGGCTCACGACCGCGTACACCAGCATCGTGGCGGCGACGTCGCCGACATGTCCGCGCACCAGCGCGCTGCCCGGGCCTCCCAGCCGACGATAGAGCACGACGCTCGCGCCGAGCACGACCGCGGCGAATCCGAGGATCACGTAGCGCCGCCGCGCCGCCCAGGTCACGTCGAAGATCCGCAGGACGAGCGCCCCACATTCCATGCGAGGATGGGAACGTGGTTCAGATTCGCGACGTCGGTACCGCGCACCTGTACCAGCGCGCCCTGGACAACCAGGCGCAGCTCGATGCCCGCCTCGGCTACCTCGAGGTGTCGTGCGAC
>JAPLLF010000600.1 GCA_026387715.1 Pseudomonadota bacterium | reverse complement strand
GAGCGCGAGCTCGGGCCGGCGCTCGCGCAGCCGCGCGACCAGCGCCAGCGCGAGGTCGCCGTCGAGGTGGCGCTCGTGGAACTCGTCGACGATCACCGCGCCGACGCCGCGCAGCTCGGGATCGGCGAGCAGCCGCCGGGTCAGCACGCCCTCGGTGACGAACTTGATGCGCGTGTCCTTCGACACCTTGCGGTCGAACCGGATCTCGTAGCCGACCTCGCGACCCAGCTCGGTGCCGCGCTCGCTCGCGACCCGCGCCGCGGCCATGCGCGCCGCGATCCGCCGCGGCTGCAACACGACGATCTCGCCGTCGATGAAGCCGGCGTCGAGCAGCGCACCCGGCACGCGCGTCGTCTTGCCGGCGCCCGGTTCGGCGACGAGCACGCACGTCCGGCGGTCGCGGACGGCGGCGACGAGCTGCGGGAGGAGCTCGTCGATCGGCAGCGGGCTAGAAGCCATCGAGGACAACTTCGAACACGCGCGACACGCGATCGGGGTCGTCGGGATCGTCGACGACGAACACCCGGTTCCGGTCGGTCGGCGACACCGTGATGCCCTCGGCCTTGAGCGGGGTGCCGTCGGGCAGGGCGAGTGGGGTGGCGCGCACGCGGCCGCGCTCGATGACGCCGAGGTGGGTGCCGAGCGTGGCCCCGTCGTCGATCGCGTTGGCCGACGCCTCGGCGGCGGCGAGGTAGAGCACGCGGTCACCGTCGGCGACGGCGTCGGTGAACCCGAGCGGGACGCCGTCGATCGAGCCCAGCTCGTAGCGATCGACGCCGCGCACGCGCGGGGCGTCGACGAACGCGGTCGCCGCGAGCCGCACGACGGCCGGGCCGCGATCGTCGCCGCCGCAGTTGCCGCGATGGAACAGCCACAGCTCGTCGCCCACGGCGGCGGCGCCCTCGAGGTTGATCGCGCCACCGACCGCGTCGCGCACGGCGGCGTACAGCCGCGGCGCCGCGATCATCGTCGCGCCGTGCGCGTCGAGCCGGACGATCGTCTCGCGGCGGTCGGTCGAGCCCGAGCCGAACGCGTAGAGCGCGTCGCCGTCGGGGTTGCCGTCGGGGGAGCCGATCACGCAGCACGACTCGAGATCGAGCTTGTCGCCCTTGTTGCCCAGCCGCTCCTCGAACCGTCGGCGCCCGGCCTTGCCGCGCGGCAGCGCGATCGCGTCGACGACGCCGCCGACGGCGATGCCGAGGAACGACGTGTCGTCCTGCACGATCACGTAGCGGCCGCGGTACGCCGCGATGCCCGAGGCCGCGCGCACGTGCGGGCCGCGATCCTGGCCGTCGTCGCCGCCGAACGTGTAGCCGAGCGCGCACTCGCCGACCACGCGCGCGGACAGGCGGGGATCGATGACGGCGGTCTTCACGCCTACAGCGTACCAGTCGCGGGGCGGTCGTCGTCGATGCGGGCGGTCGTCGCGGCGTTCAGGCGCTCGACGAGCGCGGCCTTCGTCGGCAGCGCCAGCGAGGGCACCGCCCACACGCGCAACGTGCCGTCGACCGAGCCGGTCACCAGCTCGCCGTCGCCGTGCCAGGCGACCCGGTCGACCGCGCCGGCGTGCCCGCGCAGCACGCGGTGCTGGCCGGTGGCGAGGTCCCACACGCGCACGGTCTTGTCGTAGCTCGCCGACGCGACGCGCGTGCCGTCGGGCGACACCGCGACGTCCATCACCAGATCCGTGTGGCCGCGCAGCACGTCCCGCACCTTGCCG
>JAPLLF010000708.1 GCA_026387715.1 Pseudomonadota bacterium | reverse complement strand
CGGGCGTCGAGCGGGAGCTCGAGGACCTGCTCGGGCGACATGTAGCCGTACTTGCCCTTGAGCGTGCCCGACTTGCTCTTCTGCGAGCGCTCGGGATCCCGCGCGCGCGCGATGCCGAAATCGAGGAGCTTGATGTCGCCGCGCTCGCTGAGCAGCACGTTCGACGGCGAGATGTCGCGATGGACGACCCCCATCGCGTGACCGTTCTCGCCCGTGGAGTTGTGCGCGTAGTCGAGCGCGTCGAGCACCTCGTGCGCGATCCACGCGGCGAGCTGAGGATCGATCCGACGCTTGCGCGCCGCGTTCTCGCGGAGGAGCGCGAGCACGTCGATGCCGTCGATGTACTCCATCGCGATGAACAGCGCGTCGTCGACCTTCCCGAGCTCGAAGGTCTGTGCGATCTTGGGATGGACGAGCCGCGCGGTGAGCTTGGCCTCGTCGATGAACATCGCGTTGTAGGTCTCGTCCATGACGAGGTGCGGCAACAGCCGCTTGATCACGACCTTCTTCTGGAAGCCGTGCTCGCCGGGCGCCGTGGCGAGGAACACCTCGGCCATCCCGCCCACGGCGAGGCGCTCGACCAGTTGATAGCGGCCGAAGCTGACGGGAAAGTCCCCCAAACCGAGGGAGATCGTATCACGCCCGTGGTCTCGACATCGGCACTCGCAGTGGTCTGTCGGGTAGTCGCGCTGCGCAATTCGCGTACTATGGATGACGAACGATCGAGTAGCCGGCGCGCTCGATCGCGTGGGCGACCGCGCCGTCGACGCGCTCGAACAGCTGGATGGTCAACCCGACCTCGAGGGTCCTGGCGACGACGCGATCACGCAACGCCCGACGTGCGCCCACCAGCAGGATCTGGAGCGCGCTGCCCTCGGCCTGGGCGAGGAACGCCTGGTATCCCGTCTCGAAGTCCCGGTCGCCGACCTCGACGAGGCCGTTGCACTCGATCACGAGGCAAGGTGCCCCGGTCCCGACCGCGAGCATCCACGCCCGGGACAGCAAGCCATCGATGACGGGCGCCGACGCCGCCCCGACGAGGAACACGGCCGGCACCTTCGGCAACAGCTCGACGATCGGCGTTCCGACCTCGAGCTGCTCGGACTGGCGTTCACGCAGCGACTGCATCCCGGCGGTCGCGAACGCGTCCTGCGCGATCACGATCAGCCACTCGAACATGTGGGCGAGTGAGCCGTCGTCGAACGGCGCCCAGAAGTGGGCGACGGCGTTGCGCAGCTCGATCAGCAGCGCGGCCACGTCGAAGCCCGTCGCACCCTCGCTCGCGAAGCGTGCGCCGATGTAGGCAGCGTTGCGCTCGATCTCGCGGGCAGCGTCGCTGCCCGGACGGAGATCGTGACTGGCGACCGCGAGGGCATCGATCAAGCTGGCCACCTGCCCCGTGTGACCCGCCGCCTTGGTCATCCGCCGGAACCGGACCTTCGACTGCTCGAACGCCGCGACCCAGGTCGCGAGGATCTCGCTCGATCGGGCCCGGAGCGCGGTCGCCAGCGCCGGCGGAGCCTCGGCTTCGGCGACTTCGGCGTCTTCGACCATCGGACCAGCGTACCAAGGTGCGTAGAAGATGGCCACGACGCGCTTGGTGCTGATACGATTCTCGACGCTTGAGGCTCATCTCCACGGCGCGAACGGACATCGGGCGAAAGCGCCAGATCAACGAAGACTCGTTCTTCCGCGACGACGATCGTGGGTTTTACGTGGTGGCCGACGGCGTCGGCGGCCACAACAAGGGTGAGATCGCGAGTCGCGAGGCCGTCGAGCAGCTGCGCTCGTGGGTGTTCGGCGCGGCCAAGGACCTCGATCAGCTCGTCGAGCGCATCGTCGCCGGCGACTCCGAGTGCGTCTGGGAGATCCGCCGCCTGCTCGAGTCGGGCGTGAAGAACGCCTGCTACATGGTGTTCGGGATGGCGGACCTCGACCCCGAGAAGAAGGGCATGTCGACGACGCTGTCGGCGCTGCTGATCCGCGCCGGCTACGCGTTCGCGGTGCACGTCGGGGACTCGCGGGTCTATCGCGTGCGCAAGACCAGCGTCCTCCAGCTCACCGAAGACCACACCTTGATCAACTACAAGGTGAAGCACGGCATGATGACGAAGGAAGAGGCCGAGCGCGCGACCGGCAAGAACCTCATCACGCGCGCGGTGGGCTACAAGGACTACGTGCAGGTCGATACCGCCGACATCGACGTCGCCGCCGGCGATCGCTTCCTGCTCTGCAGCGACGGGCTCCACGGGTACTTCTCGACCGACGACGAGGTCGTCGACCTGTGCGGGGACGGCGACCTCGAGGAGTGCGCGGAGGCCGCCATCGGGCTCGCGAACCAGCGCGGTGGCAAGGACAACATCACCGCGATCGTGCTCGAAGTTCAGCCCTGAATCGGGCCCTCATCCGTTGGACAGAGGCGCGTCCCGCATTCGGCGGTAATTTGTGAGCGAAGCGAACAAGTGCGGTCGTCTGGTAGTTTGACTGGCGAAACCTTGCGCAGGTTTCGGTGTCCAAGTAGCTCCCCGTGAAGAAGTCCCGCCAACCCGCACCTCCACCATCGTCGGGAAGCCGTCGGTGGATCCTCGTGGTGATCGGGCTCGTCGCGCTCTATCTCGGCTACACCCGGGTGGTCGCCGACACGCCCGCCGAGGGGGGAGATGTCGGTGCGCGCCCCACCGATCGCGGGGCGCGTCCGCGCTCGGTCGGCCCCGACCTCGCCGAGGCGCTCGGCAAGGTGCGCGCCCACCGGACCGGGCAGATCGACTGGGACTCGGCCGACGCCGAGGGCGGCGTGATGGTCAGCGGCAAGATCATCGAGATGGGCTCGCCCACGCCGGTCGGCGGGGTCGAGGTCGTGTTCCGCAGCCCCGCCGGCGAGGAGTCGACCACGGCGAACGCCGACGGCACCTACACGATCCGCATGCCACCTGGGATCTATCGCGCGTTCGTCCGTGACGACGAGTTCCTCTCGGTCGGCAGCCGCGATCGCGACGCGACCCGGGTCCCCGGGGAACCGTCGGCCGACACCGCCGGCGTCCCCGACGAGGCGCTGATGTCCGTCGTGATGGCGAACCGCGACGTCGCCGGCATGAACCTCCTCGTCGTGCACGGTGGCACGATCTCGGGCAAGGTCGTCGACCAGGCCGGCAAGCCGATCGCCAACGCGGTCGTCAGCACCACCAGCATGTTCCGCACCGCGCTCGGCAACGACATCGCCGAGACCGACGAGGCCGGCGCGTTCGAGCTCCGCGTCGCGCCCGGGTCGATGGCGCTCACCGCCGCGCATCCGCGGTTCGCGGGCGTCAGCACCGACGACGACACCCACTACCTCTCGATCGGTCCCGGCACCAAGGCCACGGTCACGCTCACGCTCGTCGCCGGGTGCCTGATCAGCGGGCGGGTCATCGGCCCGGACGGCAAGCCGACCGGCGATGGCGCGCTCGAGACGCAAGGGCCGGGCGGCCAGAGCTTCGGCCCGACCGGGCGCATCGAGCCCGACGGGTCGTTCCGCTGGGTCACCCAGCTGGAGTCCGACACCGACGCCGAGGGCCGCTGGGCGGTCTACGCGATGCCCCACGGGCGCTACACGCTGACCGCACAATCCCCGGAGCGCGGCGTGGTCGCGGTGGCCGTGCAGAGTCCCGAGCTCGGCATCCGGGTGGTGCTCGGCGGCACCGGCCGGATCGAGGGCACGACGACCACGCTCGTCGACGGCAGCTTCACGGCCGCGTTCGTGTCTTGCACGATGCCGTCCACGACCAACGGCGATGCGTTCGTCGAGACGTCCCACCAGACCCGCCTCGTCGCGGTCCGCGCCGGGCACTTCGAGATCGAGAACGTCCCGGCGTGCAACCTGACCTTCATCGCGACGTTCCAGAACCAGCGTCGGTCCGTCGAGATCGACGTGCCGATGAACGGCATCGCGCGCACCGAGGTCGACATCGGGCCGCCCCGCGCCAAGACCGTGCACGGCCGCGTCACCCGCGCGGGCCAGCCGGTCGGCAACGCGCGGATCGTGACCTACGTCGACCGCGACGAGGTCACCGCGACCACCGACAACGACGGGCGCTACACGCTCCACACGTTCTCGCGCGCGTCGATCGCGGTGTACGAGGGCGAGGACTACCGGACCGGCGGCCGCGTCGGCGGCGCGAACGTCGATCAGGAGGAGATGGACTTCGAGCTCACCGACGGTCACCGCGACGACGGTGACGAAAACGACGAGGGCGGCGGCGACGTGCCCGACATGCCCGACATGTCCGACGATCCGATCATCACTCAGTAGACGCTGACGTCGAGCAGGAACGCGCCGGTCGTGATGTCGCCGTCGCGCGTGACGAGCGACAGCACGAAGGTCTCGAGCCCGAGGCTGACGTGCCGGAACCGCGCGAGCTCGACGCCCGCGCCACCGAGGAAGCCGGCGCCGTACGCCACGCGATGGGCGATCACGGTGCCGGTGCCGTCGAGATCGGACTGCTCGGCCCGGTAGGTGCCGACGCCCACGCCGCCGCGGACCCACAGCGAGGGCCCGACGAAGTACTGCAGGCCCGCGAGCACCCCGCTCGCGTTGTTGGTCGCGAGCGGCGCGTCCTTGGCCGGCCGATGCAAGGTCGCGGTGCCGCTGATCTCGAGGGTGGCGAGCGCGCGTGGCGTCGCCACCCGGCCGAGGCGCAGCGATCCCGCGCCGCCGTTACCACCGACGTCGTCGATCCCGACGCCGAACGTGATCGACCCGCCGGCCGCGAGCGTGGCCATCAGCGTCTTGCGCGACGCGGTGGTCTCGAGGTTCGCCTCGCCGACGCGATCGAGCGCCGGCTCGTCCGCCTCCCCGACGCGCGCGTCCGCCGCGAGCGCGAGGCTCGCGCCCACGATCCACCCGCGCGTCGTCACTTCAGCTCGAGCGTGGGGAACGCGCGGCGGTCGCCCAGGTGTGGCTGCTCCGGGAGCAGCAGCCGCTCGACCACCTTGCCGCCGATCACGTGCTGCTCGATGATCTCCTCGACGTCCTCGACGGTGACGTGGCCGTACCAGACCTGCTCCGGATAGACGACGATCGTGACGCCCTGCTCGCATTGATCGAGACAGCCCGCGGTGTTCGCGCGGACCGTCTGGGACAGGCCGCGCGCGGTGAGCAGCGACTTGAGGCGGTCGCGGACCTCGACGCCTCCGCGGAGCTTGCAGCTACCACGGGGGTGGTCCGCGGCACGCTCGTTCGTGCACACGAAGAGGTGACGTTGGAAGGTGGGCATCCTCGTCGAGGCTACCACCTTGAATGGTGGGAGAGAGTGTCGCAAGCTAGCCGACGGGGA
The DNA here is from genome assembly GCA_026387715.1 of Pseudomonadota bacterium. Taxonomy (GTDB): domain Bacteria; phylum Myxococcota_A; class Polyangia; order Haliangiales; family Haliangiaceae; genus JABFXX01. The sequence goes on along the minus strand of JAPLLF010000708.1, from coordinate 6,456 downwards.
ACCCGATGAGCGAGCCGCGCTCACAAGACGTCACGCCACGCGCGAACACGATGCTCGGCGCCGTACTCGGCAGCTACCGGATCACCGGCGTGCTCGCCAGCGGCGGCATGGGCACGGTGTTCCGCGCCACGCACCAGGTCCTCGAGCGACCCGCGGCGGTGAAGCTCCTGCGCCGCGAGCTGAGCGAGAACGCCGATCTGCTCCAGCGGTTCTTCACCGAGGCCAAGGCCGCCACCGCCATCAAGCACCCCGGCATGATCGAGGTCTACGACTTCGGCTACACCCCCGAGGGGCGCGCGTACCTCGTGATGGAGCTGCTCGAGGGCGAGGAGCTCGCACGACGCCTCCAGGCGCGCGGTCGGCTGTCGGAGTCCGACGCGATCCACGTCGCGCGCGGCATCGCCAGCGCGCTCGTCGCCGCGCACGCCAAGGGCATCGTCCACCGCGATCTCAAGCCCGACAACGTGTTCCTCGTACGTGACGCGCGCGAGGTGAACGGCGAGCGGCCCAAGCTCCTCGATTTCGGCATCGCCAAGGTGCTCGCGGCGACCGACGGCCAGACGCAGACCGGCGCGCTCATCGGGACCCCGCTGTACATGGCGCCCGAGCAAGCGCGCACGGCGAGCGCGATCGATCACCGCGCGGATCTCTACTCCCTCGGCTGCATGCTCTACGAGATGCTCGTCGGCGCGCCGCCGTTCGTCGCCGTCGGCGCGGGCGAGATCATCGCGATGCAGCTGTTCTCGGAGCCCACGCCGCCGAGCGCGACCCTGCCGATCACGCCCGAGCTGGAGACGATCGTGATGCGGCTCCTCGAGAAGGAGCCCGACGCCCGCTTCCAGACGGCGGCGCAGGTCGAGGCCGCGCTGACGAACCTGCGCGCGAGCGGTCAGGTCGCCCCGGCGTTCACCGCGGTCGCCGCGGTCGCCCCGCTGGCGACGCTCGGCGCGCAGGCGGCCTCGCACGTGGGGCGCGTGAACCCGAGCCTCGTCGAGCAGGGCCCGCCCCCGCGACCGACGTCCGGCGCGATGCCGATCGTCGCCGGCGCGATCACGCTCGGCCTCGCGGTGGTCGTGCTCGTCGTCGTGCTCGTGATGCGCGGGGGTGGCGACGCGGCGGTCGCGGCCACGGTGCCGAACGACGCGGGCGTCGCGACGACGACGACGACGACGCCGACGCCGACGACGCCCCGGCCGCCGAAGCCGAAGCCCACCAAGCCACGCGCGTCGGACCTCGAGGTCATCACGACGCCGAGCCAGGTCGACCGGGCCGGCGCCGCGCCGACGAGGCCCAGGCCCACCAAGCCCAGGCCTGCCAAGCCGTCGGGCCCGGTGCTGACGCCCGGCGGGTCCCCGATGGAGACCCAGCTCGACGACGCGCCCTCGCCGCGGCCCTCGCCGGCGCCCAGCCCGGCACCATCGGAGTGAGATTGAAGCAGCTCGTCCTATCCACCGCGCTCGCCTCGCTCACCCTCACGTGGACGAGCGTCGGGGCGCAGCCGATCACGACGCCAGCGCCGCTCGCCGAGCTCCGCGACGAGCAGCAGCTCGCGCTGGCGCTCCACGCGATCACCCAGGATCCCGCGATCAAGGTCGACGATCCGAAGGCACGCGACCTCGCCCAGGCGCTGATGACCGAGGGGGTCAAGCAGCTCTCGGCGTCCCACTTCGACCAGGCGCTCGCGAACTTCCTCGAGGCGTACGCGAAGTTTCCCAGCCCGAAGATCTTGCTCAACATCGGCTCGACGCTGCGCGACATGGGGCGCCCCGCCGAGGCCGCGAACACCTACCAGCGCTACCTGCTCGATCCCGCGACCGGTCCCGAGCGCGTCGCGGAGGTCTCGGCGCTGCTCGCCTCGCTCGACGAGGCGCTGACGATCCTGACGGTGCGCGTGCAGCCACGCGGTGCCGCGCTGTCGATCGACGGTGGGCCGTTCATCCCGGTCGGCGGCGCGCTGCAGACGCGCGCGCGTCCCGGCATCCACCTGATCCGGATCCGCAAGGACGCTCGCAGCGCCGAGCTCACCATCAACGGCTTCGAGGGCGAGCACAAGGACGTCACGGCGGCGCTCGAGGTCGACCCGACCCCGACCCCGACCCCCGATCCGACGTCCCCGCCCAGGCCGGTCGAGCTCGAGGAGCTCCACCAGACGTGGATGGAGTCCGACTATCACTACACGCGCGACGAGGGCAACCCGAACGGTCGCTACTACCAGCGCACCGCCGAGGCGTCGCCGCTGCCCCCGTTGCTCGTGTCGCCGCACGACACCGCCGAGCCGCCGGACCCGACGACGCTCAACGTCGACGACTCCTCGATCAGCTCGGGCGCGCTCGCGGTCGTGCGGATCGACGGCAAGGGGCGCCGCCGCTTCGGGCCACGCACAGCCGGGGCAGTCGAAGCCGTCGGGCTGGTTGATCGCGAGCAGCGCCTTGCCGCCACGCACGAGCCCGGAGTCGCGCGCGAGGTGACGCATCGTCGAGGCGATCGCGGCGAGGCCACCGGAGGACTCGGGATGCCGCTGTTCGTGTTCGATCACGCGACGACGAACGCGATGATGATGGCGACCACGGAGACGCGCGTCGCGGTCGGCGTGCGCGTCTCCGCCGGCGTCGAGCTCGAGCTCAACGGCCACCTCAGCGTCCAGGCCGACCTCGGCGCCGAGCGGTTCTTCAACGTGTCCGGCACGCAGTACGAGGCCAACGCGTTCGTGCCGACGATCGGCGTGATCGGGCGCTTGTGAGGGCCCCGAGGCGCCAGGCGCGCGCACGGGTGGGGTCGCGGCTGGTGGCCAGCGGGGTGGTCGTGACCGCGGCGCTGGGCGCGTTCGTCCTCGCCAAGCCGATCACCATCCCGCAGCTGGAGGTGCTGACGCCGACCCCCGCGGTCGTCGTGATCCCGACGTCCCCCAGCACCCCCATGACGCTCGACGAGACGCTCGCCAACTCGGGCTCGGACCCCGTCGTCGTCGACACGCTCGACGGCGCCGGCTGCATCGATGTGACCGCGACCCCCAAGGCCGGGTCGACGATCCCTGGGACGGTCGCGGCCAACGGCGGCCTGCTCCCCCTGACGATCCAGTGCAATCCGCCGGGCTCGCCGACGCTGCGGAAGTGCCGGTGGACCGCCCGCGACCCCATGCTCGGCGTGCTCGGTCACTTCACGACGCTGTGCGAGGTCGCCACCGGGTCGGCGACGATCTCCGGCTCGACGATCACCTTCCCGACCGGCACCGTGGGCGTCGAGTCCGCGCCGATCATCACCTCGTTCGCGTCGCAGGACGCGCTCACCAAGATCTCGGTCTACGCCGAGGACAACGACGACGTGTTCAAGATCTCGTCGCCCTGCCCGACCAAGAGCGACGGCTGCACCGACGCCGCCGTGGCGATCATGGCGAACGTCACGACCGGGCTCGCCGTGACGTGCACGCCGAACAAGGTCGGGACGATCACGCGCAACCTCCGGCTGGTCGGCGACACCGGCGCGCACGGCACGATCGCGGTGACGTGCAGCGCGGGCTCCGCATCCGGCTCTGGCTCCGGGCTCGAGGCGATCCCGAACGCGGTCGCCACCACGACGTCGCCCATGGTGCCGGTCTCCACCATCATCCAGATCGCCAACCCCACCGCCACAAACATCTCGCTGACCGGGTTCTCGGTCCTGCCGACGGGCGACTGGACCGGCGCGTTCGCGACGTGCACCAACGGCAGCTGCGCGCTGGGCGCCGGGCAGTCGACGACGTTCACCGTGACCTACGCGCCGCAGGCCACGGGCTCCGACGCGGCCGTGGCGACGATCACCTCGTCGGTGGGACCCCTCGCGATCGCGCTCACCGGCGACGCGACGGCGATCGCGGGCCAGCTCGCCGTGTCCGAGACCGACGTCGTGCTGTCGACGCCGGTCGGCATCCCGACGTCGCACGCGCTCACGCTCACCAACGTCGGGACCGGCCCGCTGACGATCACCGGGCACGCCATGGATCCCGAGCCGGCGTGGACGTCGACGTGGGCCGCGTGCGACAGCGGCTGCACGCTCGCGCCGAACGCCACGCTCACCGTCGACGTGAGCTTCGCGGCGGCGACGATCGTCGACGCCGTGCCCTCGCACCTGCAGATCATGACCGACGCCGGCACGACGACGGTCAACCTCACCGGCACGGCGCTCGGCGCGACCGTCGACCTGTTCCCCGGCGACACCGTCCCGACCATCCTGTTCGGCGATCTGCCCGTCGGCGTGGCGTCGACCGCGGTGACGTTCCAGCTGCGCAACAACGGCAACCTGGCGACCCCGCAGTTGAACTTGATCGCGCCCGCGGCCTACCTCGTCACGCCCACGCCGTTCACGATCGATCCGCACGCCACGGCGTCGTTCACGATCACGTGCACCCCGCCGACGCTCGGCGTCCACGACGCCAGCCTCCAGCTGATGGGCCCGGTGACGTCGACGACGCCCAAGCCGTTCGCCATCGCGCTGAAGTGTCGTGGCACCGACACGCAGCTGATCGCGTCGCCCTCGCCGCTCCAGCTCGGCGAGATCCGCGTCGGCGCCACGGTGTCGCGGCAGGTGACGCTGTCGACCGTCGGCCAGCCGCTCGACCTCTCCGCGCGGTCGCTGACCGGCGTCAACCCGCAGCTCGCGCTCGGCGCCGTCGACACGCTGCAGATCACGGCCGGCACCCCCGCGCACTTCGACGTCGTCGTCACCGCCACGGCCGACGACGATCTCGCCGACACGCTCACGGTCACCGCACGCGACACCCTCGCGATCGCGATCACCGGCAAGATCGTCACGCCGAAGATCGACTACCCGCGGCTCGTCGACCTCGGCACGTACTGCATCGCGCGCGCGCCGGCGAGCGCGCCGGTCGCGTTCCAGGCGTCGGGTACGGGCTCGATCACGATGGCCACCGCGCCCGTCCTCGAGACCGGCACCGCGTTCGCCCTCGGCTACACCACGCCGCCGATGACCGGCTACCCGTACACGGTCCCGGCCGGCGAGTCGGCGATCGTCGGGCTCCGCGCGCTCGGCCAGAGCGTCGTCGGCGACCACGGCGATCGCATCGTGTGGACGTCGGACATGCCCGGCCAGGAGACGACCTACACCGACGTCAAGGCGCGGTTCGTCGACGTCGGTGCCGCGATCACGCCGCAGTCGATCACGTTCGGCAACGTCGCGCTCAAGCAGCGCTCGGCGACGCACCGGATCACGATCGAGAACTGCGACGCGGCCGCGATCACGCTCGCCAGCGCGGCCATCAACAACGCGGTGTTCGTCGACGTCAGCGCGGCGCCGCTGCCCGCGATGCTCCAGCCGGGCGAGACCGCGACGATCGACGTCGTGTTCGCGCCCGCCCGCGCGGGCGTCGAGATCGGGGTGGTCACGGTCGAGGCGTCGAGCGGCACCCTGCACGTCGACCTCGGCGGCATGGGCATCGGCGCGTCCGACGCGTCGGGCCCGTCGACCGGGTTCTACGCGTGCGATTGCCAGACCACCGATCCGGTCGCCGGCGCGCCGATCGTCCTCGCGCTGGTCGTCGTCGCTCGTCGCCGCCGGCGGCGCACGGTCGCCGAGGTCGAGCGATGACCGCGCCCCGGCGCCGCCTGATCGTGGCCGCGCTCGGCACCGCCGCGCTCGGGGTGGGCGTCGTCGCGGCGGCGCCCGCGGTGGAGATCGTGACGATCGAGACCGATCCGATCGTCATCACCGCGCCGCAGGGCACCTTCGGCACCGCCACCGTCGGCATCTCGGCGACCGCCGGCACGACCCCGACCGCGCTCGCCGAGGTCCACGTGGTCGGCACCGATGCGGCGTACTTCACGTTCCCGGATCTGACGTGCCAGGACGGCCAGAACTGCGTGTTCACGACGACGGGCCCGATGCTGACGACCTCACCGGCGACCGTCACGATCGCGCCGTCACCCGCCGTCGGCGAGACGAGCGCGGGCCAGGCGCTCACGTTCACCAACGTCGGCACCGGGACGTTGACCTTCGAGCTCGCGGCCAACGACTTCGCCAGCGAGTGGCTGTTCACCCCGGCCTGCACGCACGCGGCCCCCTGCCAGCTGACCGGCACGGGCGCGACGCAGATCGTCACCGTGCAGCTCCGCCCGGACACCCACGGCGCCCACGACACCACGCTCGCCATCCTGACGAACGAGGCGACGAACCCGAACCACTCGGTGCAGCTGGTCGGCGCGGGGCACGGCGCGTTCGTCGTCGTCGACGAGCCGAATGCCACGACGTTCTCGTTCGGCACGATCCCGCGCGGGCAGGTGGGGCGTCAGCTCGTGCGGCTGCGCGACACCGGCAACGACGCCACCGTCGTGACCATCACGGCCCCGAGCGCGCCGTTCGCCGCCGACGCGACGTCGGTCGCCCTGCTCGCGGCCGGGACCGCGATGTTCGAGGCGACGTGCACGAGCGCCACGCCGTTCGACGGCGCGGGCGACTACCTGCTCG
>JAPLLF010000805.1 GCA_026387715.1 Pseudomonadota bacterium | reverse complement strand
CGCGATGCCGGCGCGCGCGAACAGGTACGCGGCGCGACGCCCGTGGAACGGCTGGCTCACGATCCAGGCCGTGCGCGCACCACGTGCGCGGAGCAGCGCCGCGGAGAGCCGCGCGTTGTCGGCCGTCGTCCGCGCGGCATCCTCGACGACGAGCGCGGCGTTTGGGATCCCGTGCGCGCGGAGCGCCTCGGCGATCGCGACGGCCTCCGCGCGGGGCGCGCCACCGGTGACGCCCCCGGTCGCGACCACCAGGCGCCCGGCCCCCATGCGATACAGCCGCGCCGCCGCGTCGACGCGCTCGGCGAGCACCGGCGTCAGCACGCCGCCCGGCCCGAGCGGCGCGCCCAGCACGACGATGGCGTCGAGCGGCCGGTACGCGTCGTCGACCACCAGCGGGCGCTCGAGCAGCCACGCGAGCGCGCGCACGAGCGCGGTCATCGCGTCGGTGAGGTGAGTCGCTCGGGCAGGTCGGCGACGATGTACGCGAGCACGGCGACCGCGGCGACGTCGTCGGCGAGCGCCTCCGGATCGACCTTGTCGAGGGTGTCGGCCTCGCTGTGGTGGATGTCGAAGTACGTGCGACCGTCGGTGAGCAGCGCGACCTGCGGCACGCCGGCGAGGAAGCCGATGTCGGCGCCGCCGTACTGGGTCGTCACCCGCGTCGCGTCGAGCGGCCGCAGCAGCGTGGCGAGGTCGGCGAGCCGCGCCGCCGCGCGCTCGGTCGGCGCGACCCCGAGGTTCTGCGGCTTGGTCGGATCCGGCTTCGCGATCGAGAACCCACGCGGCGCGAAGCCGCCGCTGTCGGCCTCGACGGCGAGCACGAGGTTGCCGAGCTCGGCTGCGTGATCCTTGGCGTACTGCTTGGCGCCGCGCTCGCCGTACTCCTCGGTCGTGAACAGCACGACGCGGATCGTGCGGCGCGGGTGGAGCCCGAGCGCGCGCAGCGTGGTGAGCGCCTGCATCATCACGACGCAACCGGCGCCGTCGTCGTGCGCGCCCTGCCCGACGTCCCACGAATCGAGGTGCGCGCCGATGAGCACGACCTCGTCGGGCAGCTCCGCGCCGCGGAGCTCGCCGATCACGTTCGCCGAGAGGACGTCGGGGAGCAGCTGCGCGTCCATGGCGAGGTGCACGCTGACGGGACCGGTGGTGGCGAGCCGCGCGATCAGCATCGCGTCCTCGACGGTCACCGCGGCGCCCGGGATCTTCGCGACGGCGTCGTCGTAGTACACCGCGCCGGTGTGCGGCGTGCGCAGGCTGTGCGCGGTGACCGAGCGCATCAGCACCGCGACGGCGCCGTAGCGCGCGGCGCGCACCGCCCCCGTGGTGCGGTACTCGACGAGGGTGCCGTAGCCCGAGCCGCGCACCGGATCGAACGGCGGCATCGCGACGTCGAACAGCACGATCGCGCCCTTCACGGCCGCCTGCTTCGCGTCGAGCTCGGCCCAGTCGTGCACGACGACGACCGGCGCGGTCAGGCCGCCCTTGGGGGTGCCGATCGAACCGCCCAGCCCGATCATCCGGAGCGGGCGGGCGATCGGCGTGACCAGCTCGGCGGCCTCGGCGTTGCGCACCCAGTGCGGGACCATCGCGGGCTCGGTGTGCGCGGCGTGGCCGTCGGCCGCCATCGTCTCGACGGCCCACGCGATCGCGCGATCGAGGTTCGCCGAACCCGCGATCCGGTTGCCGATGCGATCGGTGAGGACCGCGAGCTTCTGGTACGCGCCGCGATCGGCGCGCGCGTGCGCGAGGATCGTCGTCGCGATCCCCCGGTAGCGATCGGCGATCGTCGGCGAAGCCGGGGTGATCGGCGGCGTCGTCACGTCGGCGATCCACGCCGTCGCGTGCGCGGCCGGTGGCGCGGTCGGCGTACACGCGCCGAGCAGGGCGAACAGCGCGAGCCTCGTCGTCATCGTCGTCATCATGACCTTCTCATCAGGGTTCGTCGTGCTCGCTCGACGCCTCGACCGCCGTCGGATCGACGCCGCGCTTGCCGAGCTCGACGAGGAGCTCGATCACCGAGACGAGCCGCTCGGATGGCGCGGTGCGCCCGAGCGCGAGATCCTGCAGCGGCATCGGGTGATCGAGGGTCGCGCCGTGGCCGGGATACACGCGGTAGCGCAGGCCCTCGCGATGCCAGTACGCCAGCCAGCCCGCGAGGCCGTTGGCGGCCCGCGCGCGGAGGTCGGCATCGAACAGCGCCGCGAGCGCGTCGGCGCTGCCGCGGATCCGGAACTTCTCGTCGAACGCCGTGTCGGCGCTCGCGATCGGTGGGTGCGCCGCGGGGCTCGCCGGGTTGGTGCCGTGCCCGCGGTCGGGGACGCCCCACAGCGCCAAGGTCGCCGGGCGCGCCTCGTCGATCTCCCGGCCGATGACGATGTCGAGCGCGAGCACGCTGCCGTCGAGGCGCTCGACCTTGACCCGGATCGCGAGCCCGGCCGTCTCCGCGACGATCACCGACGACGTCAGCCCGTCGTCGCCGCGCGCGGTGAGGCTGTGCACGCCGACGTACGACCGCCGCATGCCCTGCGCGACGCTCGTGATGTAGCCCGCCCACGCGCCGTCGGTGATCGGCGGCGTGACCGACGCCAGCGGCATCGCGGCCAGCTCCTCCGCGCGGACGTGCCGCGTCGCCCGGGCGATCAGCGCGAGCCCGACGAGCGGGAGCAAGTAGTGATCGGGCCACTTGAAGCCGTGGCCGCCGAGCACGATCAACGCGAGCCCGAGGCCGACCTGCCGGCGCATCGGCGTCGGCGCCGTCGCACACGACGCCAGCGTCCACGCGAGCGTCGCCACCGCGAGCAGGTACAGCGCGAGCCGCGGATCCGCCGCCGTCTGGTTGAGCTCGACCCCGATCGCGAGGCCCGCGATCTTCGCCACGGACGCGTACTTGAGGCGGGCCACGACGGCGCCGCTCGCCGCGATCGCCATCGCCGCGATCACCGGGAGCGGCCTGGTCACCGCCCGCGAGAACGGGCGCGGCGCGAAGCAGTACGGCGTCGCGAGCGCGGCGAACGCGAGCCCCAGGACGCCCGCGTTGACGAGCTTGACGCCCGGCCCGTCGAACACCTCGTCGGGCCACGCGTAGCGCGCCCCCAGCGCGCTGACGACGTGCAGGAGCAACGGCACGGCGATGAACCCGAGCCCGACCAGGATGCCGCGATCGCGCGCGCAGCCGAGCGGGGGCATGGCCGCGTTGACGAGCAACGCGATCACCGCCGCGCCGAACGCGAGCTCGAGGATCACGCCGTACGAGCCCGGCATCGACGCGATCAGCGGGACCGCGGCGACGAGCGTCGCGATCCCCAGCACCACGTGCGTCGCGAAGTCCACGCGAGTCCCCGTGCGAACCGCGCGCAGGCAGTGGGCGATCGACACGATCACGGCGAGCGCTCCGGTGAAGTACATGAAGAACAGGCCCGCGAAGGCCAGGACCGTGTGCGCCATCGACGGCTCGACGTCCGGGGGTGGCGCGAGCAGGGGCACCGCGACGCGATCGATCACCACCTCGAGCACGGCTGCGAGGAGCAGGACGTGGAGTGGCGTGATCCGGGACAGGCGGCCAGGGGCCCGAAGAAGAGGCAACCGAAAAACCGTAGCTTTGTAGACTAGTTGCGTCAAGGCGCGGGTCGAAAACTGGGTATTGACCTGGCGTGTGTTGGTATCCTACATGTCGTGAACCTGGCGCCCATCGCGATCGTCCTGCTCGTCTGTGGAACCTCGCTGGCGTCTCCGCGGGTCGTGCTCGACCCCGGGCATGGTGGCTCCAACGCGGGCGCCAAGGGCGTCGCGGTCCAGGAGAAGGCGCTGACGTGGACGCTCGCCAACCTCGTCGCGACCCGGCTCCACGCGCAGCAGATCAGCGTCGAGCTCACGCGCGGTGGCGATCAGACGCGGACGCTGCGCCAGCGGATCGCGTACGCCAACGGGCAACACGCCGAGCTGTTCGTCAGCATCCACGCCAACGCGTCGCCGACCCGCACGCAGCGCGGGTTCGAGACGTTCGTGCTCACGGCGCGCGCGGTCGACGTCGACTCGCCGGCGCTGCGCGCCGTCGGCGAGGACGGGACGGCTCGTGCCGGCGTCGATCCGGAGATCTCGATGATCGTCGACGACGTCGAGCGGCGCGCGGCGCAGTGGGAGGCCGCCGATCTCGCGGCGCGGTTGCAGCACCACCTCCGCGACCTGCGCGGCGACGTCAACGATCGCGGCGTGCGGCAGGAGGCCCACCACGTGCTGCTCGGCGCGACGATGCCCGCGGTGCTCGTCGAGGTCGGCTTCGTCGATCACCCGGTCGAGGGCAAGGAGCTCGTCGATCCCGTGCTGCAGGGCAAGCTCGCCGACGAGATCACCGCGGCGATCGTCGACTCGCTGCACTGATCAGGGCGCGTCGATCGCCGCGTCGACCGCCGCGTCGATCGCCGCGTCGACCGCAGCGTCCGGATCGATCGGCGGGATCGAGGTCGCGTCCTCGCCCGCGACGCTCGCGTCCTCGGCGACGACCTCGCAGGTGCCGGTCCGCGTGCACACGCCGATCCGGCAATCGCTGTGGCGGACGCACGTGCCGCCACCGGAACACGCCCCGACCAGCACGCCGAGCACCAGGATCATCGCGAGCCTCATCGCGTCACCGCCAGCTGCCCGCGCAGCGCGGCGAGCGAGATCACCTCGCGCGTCCCCGGTTGCCACGTGCCGTCGACGCGCCGCTGATGACCGCGCAGATCGCGGACCGCGTGGTCGCGCTCGACCGCCAGCGCGCCCTGCACGCCGCCGAGCACGCGCAGGTGGCCGCGCGGGTCGACCCGCAGGTAGAGGATCACGTCGGCACCGACCGCGAGCGTGGCCTCGCCGTCGACCCACAGGCCGACACCTGCGCGCTCTCCCCCTCGCCGCGTGATCTCGATGGTCGGCGCGGACGGCGTGGACGGCGACGGACAGCTCCCGGCGAGGCAGGCGTCGACGACCACGGTCGCCACGGTCTCGAGCGGGCCGTCGGGGGTGACCTCGGTCGCGACGACGTGACCGCGCACCACGAGCGCCGCCCGCGCGCCGAGCGTCGCGAGGTCGAGCGCCTGGAGCTGCGCCGCGTCGACGTGTCCCACGCGGACGAACGTGACGGCGAGCGCGAGCACCGGGAGCGCGCGACGCCCA
>JAPLLF010001246.1 GCA_026387715.1 Pseudomonadota bacterium | reverse complement strand
GGACAGCCAGGCCGCCGTCGGCACGGGCTTCTCGCTCCGAGGCGGCACGTACCGCAGCTTCGCGAATGGCTGGAGGTGAAGCGCCCGCCGGCGATCTGGCGGATCTCGACCGGCGACAAGGCGCGCGCGGTCATGCCCGAGGCCGAGCTCGTGATCTTCGAGCCCGCGAAGAACCTCTACGGCGTGGTGGTCTCGGAGCGGACCACGCTCGCGGCGGACGCGTTCCACGCCAGCGTGGTCGACGCCACGCCGGGCCGGAAGTTACCGACGCAGCCGATCCAGCTCGTCGAGCCCGCGCTGGTCAGCGGCGCCGACGTCGACGAGGACGGTGCCTCGCTCCGGTATCGCATGTACACGATGGTCAAGGACGGCCGCGGGCTCAAGCTGATGTTCTGGGGCACCCGCGGCGACGTCGAGCGGTACGTCGGCGAGCTCGACGCGGCGGCGCGCGGGTTCGCGTTCGACGCGCTCCCGGCGATCGAGACGCACGCCGGCGCGTACCTGGATCGCCGCTTCGGGTTCGACGTCGACGTGCCCGCACGATGGTCGTTCGTCGATCAGTCGCCCAAGGGCTCCGCGGCGATCCAGACGTTCGCGACCTGGACGCACGGCCCGTCGCTGATGGGCGTCCTCGCGCTCGAGCTGCCGGTGACCGACGGCGACTGGTTCCTCGACTTCGTCGAGCAGTCGATCCGCGATCAGATGGGCCCGATGGTCGTCGGCCAGGCCCGGCGGAGCGAGGCCACGCTCGGCGGCCAGCCCGCGCGTCGGCTGTCGTGGCCCGAGCTCGACGCCTACGTGCTGGCGCGCGATGGCTACATCTACGGCTTCATCACCACGGCGGATGCGCCGACGTCGCAGGCGTTCCGCTTCGTCGACTGACGCGCTACGGCTTCGCGCCGTTGGTGATCCACAGCAGGATCAGCTTGTAGTCGGGGTCGTTGACGTCGAGGAACGTGGCGTTCGGGTGGTTCTGCGGCGGCGTCGGCTCGTAGAGCGGGTTGGTCAGCAAGGTCGAGCTCGCGGGGGCGACGAGATCGATCACGCCTGGCGCGGCCTTGATGAGGTCGAGCGTCGCGAGCGCCGGGCCGTCGTAGGGCAGGGGCCCGCCGGTCGTGTGGCAGTTCGCGCAGCCGAGGCCGCCCTTCGCGGCGGTCTGCAAGCGTGGGTAGATGTCGGTCGCGAACGTGGGATCGGTGATCGGCGCGCCGCCGCCACCCGCGAGGTTGCCGGTCTTCGCGAGCACCGCACCGTCGGCGACGGTCGTGATGCCGACGGTCTCGGTGACGTCGCCGACGCCGCCGCTCGGATAGGTGACGGACACCTGGTAGTTCCCGGGCGGCACGTCGATGAACGCGACGCGGGCGCGTAGCGGCGTGCCGTACGCCGCCGAGGTGAGCTCGGCGGTGCTCGGGTTCCCGCTGGTGTCGTAGAAGTAGGGCACCACGCCCGCGACCGGCTGCGGCGGGGTCTGGCCGTCGAGCAACGTCACGCTGGCGAGCGGCACGCCGACCAGCGGGGTGCCGTTGTTGCGGCGCAGGTCGACGGTGACGAACGCGGTCCCGGCGATCGGGGCCTTGCCCAGGGCCGTGTACTTGTTCTTCACGTCCTGGATCGTCATGGCATAGATGTCGGACGTCACGGCGACGCCCTCGATCGTGGTCGGCGTGCCGCTCGCCAGCGTGACG
>JAPLLF010000607.1 GCA_026387715.1 Pseudomonadota bacterium | reverse complement strand
AACCTGCTCAAGCTGTGGCGCTCGGTGAAGGCGAAGACGCCAACCCTGCTGCTTGCAGCCTGACGGACTCGTCCCACGTGGGACCGCATCCGGTCTCGCCTCGACATCGAGCCGAGGCCCAACGCCATACACACTCCTAGGTCGAGGTAGCGAGGCGTCGAGGCGAGGCTACTGGAAGTTGAGGGTCACCGCGTTGACCGTGCCGACGTCCTGGGCCGCCGTATCGGTCACCTTGAGCGTGTAGGTGCCGTTCGCCGAGGTCATCGCGCCGACGTTGTAGGACTCGATGACGTCGTGCGCCGAGCCGCCGGTGTTCGCCGCGAGCGTCTTCACCTTGACGCCGTCCTTGAGCAGGTCGATGACGAGGTCGCCGCGGTAGGTGTGCTTGATGTCGACCGAGACGGTGAGAGACGCGTTGTTGTCGACGCCGGTGACGGCCACGTTGGTCGACACGCCGGCCGGGTCGTTGTCCGGGATGGCCGCGGCCGGGGACGCCGTGAACGTCTTGCCCGTGGTGGTCGGGACGTCGGTCTTGACCGACGCCGCGAGGAGCTCCTTGACCTTGGCGACCTTCACGTACGGGTTCGACGGCGCGACGGTGCCCGTCGGGGCCCACAGGAAGTCGATGCCCGAGTTCTCCGAGTCGGTGGCGAACCGGCCGCCGATGATCTTGCCGTTGGCGTCGAGCTCGAGGATGTAGTGGTAGTTGTCCGTGAGGATGTTGTCCTTGAAGCCGACCGGCGTCGTGCTCGCGCTCGACTCGGTGACGTACTTCACGGTCATCCGCACTTCGTAGAGCGTCTTGGCCTTGGTGTTGTAGGTCCAGGTGCTGCCGGTCGCGCCGACCGCGAGCATCGCGTTCTTCGCGGTGATCTTCGCCTGCTTGGTGACCTCGTAGCCGACGACCGGCTGGTTCCACACCTCGTAGTTCGCCGTGCGGTCCTCGACGAGGGGGAGGTTCGTGAGGCCGAGGTAGTTCGTCAGGATGACGTGGAGCGCGCCCGGGTTGACGTCGCGGCACTCGTCGTTGGCCGAGCCGGTCACGTCGTGCTTGATCTCCTTGGCGTTGCAGCGACCGCCGAGCATGACGGCGCTCGTCGAGTCGGAGATGTTCTGGAGGAGCGCCTTGATGTCACCGACCGCGAAGGTCGTGCCGTCGACCGTCACCGCGTGCTGCGGCTCGGGGAACAGCATCGACGCCGGCGTCCACGCGTGGCAGGTGCCCCACCAGCCCTGGATGCCGTCGATGCTGCCGTCGGTGCCGTAGTCGTCGGTCTTGCCGTCGTGGTCGTTGTCGATGCCGTCGTGCATCTCGCCGCCGCCCTGGAACTCCTGCGACTGCCACTTGGCCGCCGGGCCCGCGCAGTTGTAGTAGGTGTCCCACTCGGCCTTGGCGCCGGTGCCGTAGAACTTCGAGGGGTAGGTCGCGCAGCCCGTGGCGGCGTTGTACGCGGCGTCGTACTTCTCGAGCGGCGACTTCTCGTTGTCGCCCTGCCAGCGGTTGTTGTGCGAGCCCTCCGACGTCGGCCAGTAGGTATCCGCCCAGGTGACCGCGGACTTGCCGACGGCCTCGGGATACTGATCCTTCCAGTACGCCTTGGTGCGATCGCCCTTCTTCGGGAGGTCGGCGAGCTTGTACGTCAGGTGCTGCGACATCCGCACCGGGTCGTTCTTGTAGTCGAAGCCGTCCGCCTTACCATCGCCGCCGGCGGGCGCCGCGCAGTCGATGTCACCTGGCAGGCACTCCTCGTCGGCCTCGGTCGCGCAGCCGAGCATGTGGAAGGAGGAGAGGAGCGAGAGACCGATGGTGAGGATGCGCTTCGACATGATGGAGACTCCGAGGAAACCGTGGTTGGTGACCGAACCCATGAGCATGGCGTGTGCCATCGGGCGTTCAGCGCGTTCGCCTCCTGATTCCAAGCACTTGGGTGTCAGGCCAAAACCTCACGGCAGCCGATCTCGCTGGGGTCTAACGCCCCTGTAGCCGGCTGATCGATCTGCCAGATGGGGTAGCGTGGCCACCGGTGGACAACGTGCGATGGGCCCTCCTCAGTCTGCTGGTCGGCTGCCACGGCGGCGGTGGAGCGACCCTCCTGGCCTTACGGCCTGCCTGCCCGCCCGCCGCGGCGTGGGACGGCCACACGTGTACCGCCCGTGGCGACGGCGCCCGCCAGCTGGCGACCGGCGTCGATGCGCTCGCGCAGTCCGAGTTCGACGCGGCGAAGGCCGCGTTCGAGGGGGTCGAGCGTGGCGGGCCGCTCGATCACGCGACCCACGTGACGCTGTGGGAGCAGCGCGGGATCGTCGCGGCGTATCTCGACGACGAGCCGACCGCGAGCGCCGCGTTCGAGATGCTGCTCGCGCTCGATCCGGGGCACTTCCTGAGCTACACGCTGTCGCCGAAGGCGACCTTCGTGTTCGAGAAGGTGCGCGACCGCACGACGATCGTGCCGGCGATCGACGTCAACTGGACGACCGGGCTCCGCGTCGGAGATCCCGTGCCGCTCGACGTCGAGGTGCTCGCCGATCCGAAGCAGTTCCTGACCCACGCGACGTTGTTCGTGCGCGCACGGGGCGACGCGGCCTGGCGCGCCGCCGACCTGGCGCTCGCGCCCCGCGGCGCGACCCGCGTGGTGCTGCCGGCGATCACCGCCCGCAAGCCGACGTCGCTCGAGCTGTACCTGCGCGCGTACGACGCCCACCAGAACGAGGTGCTCCTGTGGGCGACCCCGACCCAGCCGCGTGAGATCCCGCTGCGTTACGACCCGCCGACGCCCTGGTACCGGCGATGGTGGGTGATCGCGATCGCCGGCACCGTCGTCGCGGGTGCGACCGGCGTGATCGTCTACGAGACCACGCTGGCGCCGCCCGACAAGGTCGGCGGCACCGTGTCGGCACCCTGAGCGATCACTGGGTGACGACGATCCGCTCGGCCCACTGCGCGATGTGATTCTTCGACTCGAGGTTCTGGAACGGCAAGCGGAACGCGGGGCTGCTCGGGTCCTGACCCGCCGCCGCCGCGCCGGGCGAGAACGGCAGCATCCAGATCTGCGGCCAGTTGTCGGTCAGCCGCTTGCGCACGCCGAAGTCGCGCTTGGACGACACGGTGATCCACATGATCGACGTGAAGTTCGGGCCGAGCGACTGCGCGAACGGCGCCCACCGCCCCCACGAGTTGGTCAGGTTCAACGACGCGTTGGCGTGGACGAGCTCGAGCGGCGGCGCGCTGCCGTCGGCCTTGACGACCCACAAGGACGCGCTCGCGTTGTCGTACGCGCCGGAGCCCGGGGCGTTGTCGCTCGAGCGGTTGAACAGGATCCACGCGTTGTCGGGGGACCACGACGGGTAGTAGTTGTTGTCGCTGGTCGTCACGAGCGTGCGCGGCGCGCCGAACGTGTGCGTCGTCTGGTCGTAGTCGATCACCATGATCTGGCCGCCACCGAAGTGCCAGTCGGCGCTGCTCGGCGCGGTCGGCTGCACGTAGACGATGTGCAGCCCGTCGGGCGAGATGTCGGGGTGGGTCGCGAACCCGTTGGTCGGCACCGTCATCACGGCGGTCATGTCGGTCGCGCTGCGCACGGTGAGCACGCCGTCCTCGCTGCCGACGAGCTCCTTGCTGTCGGGCGTGAACGCGCCGAAGTTCCACGCCGTGGTCGGCGCGAGCGGAGCCTTGGTCGCGACGTCGACGATCGTGGACGCGCCGTTGCCGCCGGTATACGTGATCGCCATCTTGGAGCCGTCGCGCGACAGGGCGTGACAAGCGACGCACTTTCCCTCGGTCGTCGTCGACATGTACTCCTCGGCGACCTGGCCGGGATGCGCCATGTCGTGGCGCCAGATCCCGGACACGCGTGGCGCACCGTTGACCGAGGGGTAGATCGCCCAGTAGTACAGGCCACCCTCCATCGGCTCGTTCGACAGCTTCACGAGCTGCGGCGCGGTGGTGCCGACGACGGTCGGCGCCGCGCTGTTGACGCCGCGCACCTGGAACGAAAGCTGCTTCTCGTCACCGACCGCGGCCATCCACTCGTCGGCGAGGAACGCGGCCCACGTCGGCATCGGGCCGGCGGCGGCGAGCCCGTTGCCACCCGGCACGTAGGTGCGGATGTCGACGAACTCGGTGTGGAGCGAGAGCTCGAACACGTCGTAGCCGTGGGCGTCGGTCCAGTGCGCCTCGAAGTCGCCGAGGTTGCGCGGCACGACGACGCCGACCGCGGGGTACACGACCGTGGGCGCCGCGGCGAGATCCTCGGGGCCGTTGAACAGATCGGGCGTGTTGGCGGGCAGCGTCGGGTCGACGCGGATCGACGACATGCGCGCGATCACGAACGCGTCCGCGGCCTTCGGCGGCGCGTCGACGTCGTAGACCCAGGCCGCGGTGACCTCGGCCTTGCCGGCGACGCCGATCGACGCGGTCGCGTTGGTGAACGAGCCGTAGCTCCCGTCGATGGAGAACGCGACCTCCGACGTCACGTCGCGCGTCGTGCCGTCGGGATAGGTCGCGGTCGCGGTGAACGTGACCATCCCCGGCATCGCCGGCGCGATCACGATCTCCTTGGTCGGTGGGTCGATCGACAAGGTCGCGTTGGCGTCGATCGCGTCGTCCGACGGATCGTGTGTCTGCTTGCCGCAGCCGGCGAACGCGAGCAGCAGGACGGCGGCAGCCGTGGCGAGGGTCCTCATGCTCGCCATCGTACAGGTTTCGTCGTCGGACGGAATCGGGTCGGTTGACCCCACCTGACCATGACAGCACGCTACAAATTCCCTGTGCGCACGCTTACGTCGATCCTCGGCAACTCGCAGCGCCTCGACGGTGGCGCGATGTTCGGCAACGCCCCACGCGCGGTGTGGGAGAGGTGGATCGCGCCCGACGACCGCAACCGGATTCCGCTGGCGTGTCGATGCCTCGTCATCCGCGACGGGGACCGCGTGATCCTGTGCGAGACCGGGATCGGGGCGTTCTTCGACCCGACGATGCGCGAGCGGTTCGGCGTCGTCGAGGACCGCCACGTGCTGATCGAGTCGCTCGCGGCGATCGGCATCGCGCCGGCGGACGTGGACGTCATCGTGCTCTCCCACCTGCACTTCGATCACGCCGGCGGCGCGCTGACCGCGTGGTCGGGTGGAGATCCGCCGCAGCTGGTGTTCCCCAACGCGACCTACCTCGTCGGCGACGAGGCGTGGGCGCGCGCCCAGAAGCCCCACGCGCGGGATCGCGCGTCGTTCATCCCGGCGCTCCCGGCGTTGCTCGAGGCGACCGGCAAGCTCGAGGTGATCACCGGGACGACCTCGGCCACGCTCGGCGACGGCTATCGCTTTCACCGATCGTCGGGGCACACGCCCGGGCTCCTGCTGCTCGAGGTCGCGGCCGCGTCGGGGCCCGTCGTGTTCGCCGCGGATCTCATCCCGGGGCGCGCGTGGGTCCACCTGCCGATCACGATGGGCTACGACCGCTTCCCGGAGCTGTTGATCGAGGAGAAGACCGCGCTGCTCGAGGACCTCCTCGCCCGCGACGGCCGGCTGTTCTTCACGCACGACCCGACCATCGCGATGGGCAAGCTCGCGCGCGACGCGAAGGGGAAGTTCTCGACGGTCGACGATCAGGCCGAGGTCCGCGACTGGTCGTAGCTCACGGCTGACGCACGGTGAGGCCCGCGCCGGGCGACACGACGATCTGCTGCTCGAACACGACCTCGCTGGTGTCGGGCGCCAGCAGCTGGATCGCGTGCGTGCCCGCCGCGACCACGCGCTTGACGATCGGCGTCGGGCCGAGCAGCTTGCCGTCGAGCATCACCTGCAGGTACGCGCCGCGCGTGCGCGGGAACACGCTGAGCAGGCCGGTGCCGACCGGCGCGCTGACCACCGCGGCGTCGGGTGGCGGCGCCGCGGGGGCGTCGATCGGGATCGGGATCGAGCGCGGCAGCGGGGCGCGCCCGTCCCGGGGCGCACGGGGCGCCGGCGCATCGATCGGCACGCGCGCGTCGACGACGATCGCCGCGTCGCGCTCGACGACGACCGTCGCATCGACGCCCGGTGCGTCGACGACGATCGGGGCGACGATCACCCCGGCTTCGTCGGGCGCGACGCCCGGCGGCGTGCGCACCCGCGTCACCGCGAGGATCGCGACGGCCAGGCCGAGCAGCAAGAGGACGCCGAGCACGAGGGGCGCGCGTCGACGATGCGGGCCGACCGTGGTGACCGCGTCGGTCGCCAACACCTCGGGCGCGGACGCCGGCGGCAGGTGGGTCGAGAGCGCGGCGGGCTCGACGACGCCGGCATTGATCGCCGTCACCGCACCGGTCGGCCGACCGATCGGCGCCGTGTCCGCGACCCCGGCGACGACGCTGGCGAGCCACGCGCGGTGCTCGTCCCGCAGCGGCGCGAGCGTCCGCGCCGTCCACGCCGCGAGCGACTCGCCACCCTCGGCGGCGACGACGTCCTCGAGCTCGCTCGCCAGCGCCGCGGCGGTCGGGGTGCGCCGCGCGACGTCGCGCTCGAGCGCCCGCATGACGACCGCGTCGAGCCCGTCGGGCAGCGCCCGCCCGCGCACCTCCGACGGCCGCAGGATCGGCTGGTGCTCGACCGCGCGCGCGATCGCGTAGATCGAGTCGCCGTCGAACAGCGGCCGGCGCGCGAGCATCTCGTGCAGCACGATCGCGAGCGAGAACACGTCGGCGCGGCGATCGATCGGCTCGTTCTTGACCTGCTCGGGGGCCATGTACGGCGGCTTGCCCTTCACGGTGCCGTACTCGGTGACCGGCGCCTGGCGGTTCTTCACGAGCGCGATCCCGAAGTCGATCACCTTGACGTGCCCATCGAACCCGAGCATCAGGTTGTCCGGCGAGATGTCGCGATGCACGACCCCCAGCGGGTGGCCCTTGAGATCCTCGAGCTCGTGCGCCGCGTGCAGCCCACGCGCGGCCTCCGCGATCGCGCGCGCGACGATCGTCGGTGGCGGATCGAGATCGTCGAGACGATGGAACGGGATCCCGGCGACGTACTCCATCACCATGTAGAGCGCGTCGGACTCCTCGCCGAAGTCGTAGACGTGCGCGATGTGGGGATGCGAGAGCCGCGCGAGCAGCGCCGCCTCGTCGAGGAACATCGCGCGCAGGTGCTCGGCCGACGCGAACTCGGGGCGGATCGTCTTGATCGCGACGAGCTGCTCGTACGCGCCCGGCCCGCGCCGCCGGGCGAGCAGCACCGCGCCCATCCCACCCGACTTGATCGCGTGCAAGACCTCGTAGCCGCCGATGTTCGTCGGGGTCACTCGTCGCCTTCGGCCGGTCGCTCGACGATCCCGTGCTTGTACAGCAGCTCGCGGAAGTGCCGGCGCGACAGCCCGCTCTGCTCGGCCGCGCGCGTGACGTTGTGCTCGTTGGCCTCGAACACCAGCGCGACGTAGCGCCGCTCGAACTGATCGTTCCAGCGCTCCTTCGCCTCCTTGAACGGCAGCGCGATGTCGACGACGACGTCGTTCGTCCGCGGCGCGTCCGCGGCGGGGCTGTCGAGCCACAGCTGGAGCGCGCGAAACGGGTTCGGCCCCGACAGCGCCCACGCGCGCTCGATGATGTTGCGCAGCTCGCGCACGT